>LNFJ01000001.1 GCA_001464625.1 Bacteroidia bacterium Ga0077558
CAGATAGCTTTTACTTCCCGTTATTGAATATGTATTATTGGTTGAACCACTATAAGTCCAGCCACCTTTACCATCTGCTTCAAAACTGGTAGCGGCTATCGAAGCACTGTCTGCATTCATAGACTCAGCAATAGGATAGTTATTATTGTAATCCCATATATACGATGTAATAATATCATCCGTCTTCTGTTGACTTATTAAATTGCCATCATTGCTATACTTTGAGAATTTAACCCTTGATTGTGAAGTTCCGCTACCAATTTTTTGAAACATTTCTTCTGGTTTTAAAATACCGCCAAAATGCTTATAGTTTGTTTTGATTTCCTGCGTCACAGTACTGTTGTTATAGTTTTCCTGCATTAATACGGCTGATATACTATTCTTCTCTATTAATGCTAACCGGGCTATTTCAGCACTTCCTGAAAGTGCCAGATCATACGGATAATACAAGCGAGTCTTTAAGGTATCGCCCTTACTATTAATACGCTGTGAAGACTTCAACTGCCGATAAGGAATATCATACTCATAATCGGTATGGTTCACTAAAGAGTCCCCTGTTTCAACGTTATAGGATATTTCTCTTTTACTGGCCAATGTAGATAACAAAGGATTTAAATAATAAATCTCATATGATCCTATTTGTGCAATATCAGAACCAGAGCCTGGTCCACAACTAAAACTCTGCAACATTTTTAAAGTTTTCATCGCTGCAAATTCCAAACTGTCAAACCAATGATAATTGTAGCTGTTTCTTTCCTCGTAAACCTTATCAAAAGAGCTACCTGTATTTTTATACACTTTTAAATTCTTCAGCCTGCCCCTAAACTCTGCCATGCTTATTGTTGCAGGCCAAGGCATTTGAGTCCAGTACATGTCCGGATACTGGTCAAATTCAAACTGAGAGTATCCGTTCCCACCTGTACTGTCCGCAAATTCAAATACTTTATCATATCCAGCATAGCTACCTGAATGTGATGAAACAGTTGCTCCGTTATCTGAGATTACATAATAAGCTGGCGAGGGATCACATTCGTACTGCTGAAGACGAAACATATTTCTGCTTCCGAAAAAAAATCCTGAAGATGAATCAGTATTTAACTGTTTCGTATACTTGTATTCTTTGACTACTTTTTTACCCGCCAAATCATATGATTTGATAGCTTTCGATCTAAGGCCACCCACTAACCGGTTCACCATACTTGTATCTCTTTCTCTCCATTTAACTTCCATAAAAAAACCTTGCGTTGTATCATGATCTTGCGCAAAACTCGCTTTTAACTCATACCGTCCTTTTTTTAGGTGGTATCCCGTAAAATCATTAACCACCGGAAAACTAATGCTGTTATTTTCAGTGTCAATGCCCCTGATAAAAAACTGAGCACAGTTTGGAAGTGGGTCTTCCCCTATACATTCTTTATCTCCAAGTTTTACATCAATAAAAGAACCGCCTTCATTGCTATTATTTATATAGAGGTCATAATTGCTGTATATAGTAATAGTGTCAATGAATACGTTTGTGGTAGTCTCGTGTTCAGGTAGCAAGTAAACTGTATTGCTAATGTAAAATCCTGGTAACGTTGTGTCGCATATTTTATGACTTTCATATTCATATTCTGTATATCCTCCGGTTGGATAGTAAAGCTTCTTTAATATCCCAAATTGGTTATATAAAGTATCAATAAATCGATTTGCTCCTGGTATGGTGCTGGCCTGACCAAAGACGCCAGCAGGAACTGCAGGTATCAGGTTATTATTTGATAGTCTACCATTGTAATATCCCCAAAAATCCTGGGCAGAGGATGCCCGGCAAGGAGCGACTATTGTTGTGTCATAATCAAATCGATAAGTAATACTATCTGTAACAGCACTTATATCTGAAAAACTTTTAAGAAAAAGCCGTTTTTTCTCATGTGGAAGCGAAGAAATAAGATTACATAAGGGGTCTGAAGAAGTGCCGGTCTCATATTTGAAGGTCAAAGAAAATTTCTTAATAATGTTGTTGTCGTTGTCCAACACTCTAATTTCTTTTAGAGCATAAGAACCGGATAAATCCTCTCTGGACGATGACTCTCCGATAAACTCTATCATCCCATTCGAAAAGGATATGGCTCCAGGAACTTTTGCACTTAATGTCGTGGTAGACATAACGCTTGAATTATCAGGGCAATCCCCTAATAAATTTTGCCTCATTGGATTTAAAGTTTTAGTAACAATAGTTTCTGTGCTATATCCAAAACTCAAACTGTCAGTCTTATTATAATTATACACTTTGCTTACATACCATGCGTTCCGATATTCAGGGCCTTGAAATGTTCCTGCACTTTGCGATGTCTCATACTCGCCAAATAAGTAAATATTTCCAATATCATCTATCAGTTCAATTGCATCTATCGATCCGGAACCTATTTTGGTAATTTTAAAGTTTCTATGAGAATTTGTTAAATATCGTTCCCGGTATGGGTCCCAATAAAATGACCCCGACCGTCCATCAAGTAGTGTGTAGTTAAAATAGTCAGGCTCTGTATCAATTGCTCCTGTAAATATCCCACATATTATATCTCCCGTATAGCCGGAAGGATGATCATATGTTGTTGCTATTTCTATTATACTATCTAATAAAAATTGTCCGTTATTATATCCAACCGAAACGCCAGGATAAGCCTCATCTGGGAGGCTCCGTACAGATCGGGTAACTACTGGTATGGTTGTCATGTTCCACCCTAATCCTACCCATGATGATATATCTTCTACTTTGTTACCTGTACTGTTATACGTTAGATTTAAATCAAGACGTAAACTTCTTGATTGTATAGAATAAATAGGAAGACTAATGCCAGGCACCCCTGTATAATGACTTATGTTGGTTTCACTTAATCGAAAAAGTCCAGCTGTATTGGGACTCAACGGTGCTATCTTTTGCAGTTCTATCTGTGCATTAAGCTGATGCGCACTTAGAACTATTAACACCAAAATAAAAAAATATTTTTTTACCATTACTAGAATATTTTTTAGAATTTATTTAAAATTGTACCCCATCCTAAAAACAAATGATTGTGTTCTGGGGACTTGTTCTTTTGCTAAAAAATCATAGAGCAATTGCATCTTCGTCTTCTTAAAAAATTTACTCTTCACCGGTATCGTCTTACTAAGCCCTATCAATCCGCTACGCTGCCACCCACTTAAATCCTTCAGAATATCAATACTATTAAAAGCTGTACGATAGTTCGCTTCAAACCCTCCACTCAGCCAAATGCCATTTTTAATTTTCCAGTCTACAAAACTTCTTAAGCCTGCACCTTCACTTGTAAATCTTATATTTTGCAAACCCCTTCCTAGACCTAACTTATAACTTGCTCCAAAACCTATGATAGATTTTTCATTTAACTTATATCCTATGGACATACCGATATCACTGGTAGTTGGAAAGTAACTTGAAGACCTCTGTGTTTGTAGATTAGTTCCGATCTCCAGTCGCTCTAAAAAGCTCTTTGTTTTCTGACTATTTGGCTTAAACCCTTCCGGCATTATATCGTCACTGTTGCCACTGCCGTATTTTCCTAATTTATTTTTAAGTTCATTGAGTTGATTTTGGCCTGTCTGCAGTTGCTGCCTGAACTG
>LNFJ01000002.1 GCA_001464625.1 Bacteroidia bacterium Ga0077558
CAGATAGCTTTTACTTCCCGTTATTGAATATGTATTATTGGTTGAACCACTATAAGTCCAGCCACCTTTACCATCTGCTTCAAAACTGGTAGCGGCTACAGAAGAAGTATCCGCCTTCACCACTTCAGCTATTAAATATTTGCCATTATAGTCCCAAATAAAAGAAGTAGACAATTCATCTTTTCCTGTCATCTGACGGATATTAGCTTTGCTATCATATCCATTAATAGTTAGTTCCGTAGATAATGTATTTCCTGAGATAGAGTGCTGAATTGTAACTGGTTCAGCTAATAAGTTACTTTCCCATAATTGAAAGTTACTTTTCATCCTTGCTATTTCCTTATTAAGCGTAAGATTTGTATCTATATTTTCTACCGGCAGGCTAATTTTATTTCTTACCACCATCGTGTCATACACGGCTGTTCCACTAAAGTGATAAGGGAATTTTAGTCTTGCCCTTAATTGTTGTCCTTTACTATTTGTTGTTTCAATCCTTGAAGCCTGGAGGTAAGCCGGATCCTCGTAATAATAATTAGTTTGGCTTGTTATTGAATCAGCCCCGCTATATTCAACTTGTTTGGAAGCTGTCAGATAGACCGGTACCGAAGATAAACGGCGGTCAATCTGCTGGTATTGCTTTTCGAAACAATATTTAGAACCAAATTGGTCACAGCAATCAAGGAGCATTTCAGGGCGTAAAACAAAGATATTTTTAGCCCAGGTTCTTTCCTCTTTTGCGTGTTGAGGCCCTCCAAAAAAGTTATTACTGCTCGAAGGTGTTTCATATGCATTTGTGGTATTCGAAAGCATCGTGTAAGAATTATCTGGATTCTTCCGGTATACCTTTTTCTGTAAAAGGTATTCAGCGGATATATAATAGAGGTCATAATGATTACGGCTCATCGTTGGAAGGCCAAATAAATATTCGATTTTACCATTCTCACCCCCTGAGCCAAATTTCTCAGTGACATAAGTAAACCTGATGGTAGGGTCACCCCATTCATGACCTGGATAAATAACTGGAGTATTTCTCCAGATAGTGCCGGTACAACTTTGAAGCCAATCAAATGGAGACGCGCAAGGTGCATCGTTTGTACAATTTGGCGGTGTCCCGTTGCCATTACCGAAATAATAAATTTCTTCGTACTCCAGAAAGTTAACACCAGTTATATTGGAGTTCGGGCTATCATTATATTCAAATTTTCTATAGCCAGTTTGTTTGCCATTTGCTGAATCAACGATAGATGTTACTCGCAATACACCAAAACCTGTTAAAACTTCGTAATCGAATGATGTACTTCCTCCTGTTGGGTATTCAATTTTTTCCAGAATTGCTGCTTTTGAAATATTATAGGTTTCTGCAACATTGGCTCCATTAAAATTTATATCATCGTATAACTTGTTGGGTGGAGCCGTGTTATTATAGGTAAGAATATAACTGCTTAACTCTTCGCCGGTATTACCTTTAATTATTACTTCATTCAGTTTTAATTGTAAATCTTCAGGGTCACTACCTGTTCCGAAATAACTATACTCGAAATTTACCCTTTTACGTAAAGTCGAGTCACTTCCGCTTTTATACCAGATATCGATCTGATCCATTTTGGAGCAACCCGGCAAATCAGTTCTGGACGAGTAACTGAAATAAATCAATGCTCCGTTACTACCTGAAATTTTCTTTAGTCTCTTCTCTGCTGTACTGTAGGTATTATCACAATAATATTCATCCCCGGAATAGACACTTACGCAATTATTAATCTGACCACCGTCTCTTATTTTTTTTACATGCGTTTGAGCCTGGTCATATTCATACTCCTCTGTATCATAGGTAAATATTATTTGCTCTCCTTTAGCAGTAATTATTTTTGTCAGATAACTTACAGCAGTTGGCGCACCAGTACTTACTCCATTACACATACTTGTTCTGCTGTTAAACCCATCCGTTAAAAACTCATACCGGTTGCCCCCTTCATCATAAACGATGAACAAGTTTCCATAAGAACCTGTGCCGGCTAACTGGATTTTATAATCCTTTGCCGGTAGAAAACCTATCTTATCAGGGCCAAAGAAAAATTTTCCATTGAGAGCCCCTGCATTAACACTATAGATAATTGGTGCAGGACTATAAGTACCAGCCAATATCCCTTCGGCATGATTAATATCCAGTTGACTAGCCGGGATACACTCAGAGGTGCCGGAAGAGGAGTAAGATAAATCCAGTGTTCTATCTAGCACTTCTTCAGTTCCAAAGCCTGGTGCTTTTCCTGAAACAATACCCGTTGCTTGTAATGTCCAGCCAAGACCATTTCGGGTAGCCACATCACTCGATTTAAAACCACTGGCATGATAAGAAAGGTTTATAGGCCAGCTAAAACCATTAAGGTTGATAGCATATATTGGAATTCCAATATTGGGTATACCAGTGTTGTGATTCACAGGAATGTCCCCATACTTTTCAAACGCTGCTACGTTTGGTGACGAGGGAACCGGATAATACTCCTTCTTTATACCTACAGGATCAAAAGACTGGGCATTTACCAAATGAGTACACAGCAAAATAATGACAAGTAATTGAAAACTCATTTTCATAACGATAGCCTATTTTATATTATAGTTGATTCTGAAAATAATCGGTTGTGTTCTCGGAACTTGTTCTTTTGCCAAAAAATCATAAAGCAATTGCATCTTCGTGTTCATAAAAAATTTACTTTTCACCGGAATCGATTTAGAAAGACCAATCAACCCACTCTGTTGCCAAGCATTTAAATCTTTAAGTATATCTGTGTTGTTAAAGGCAGTTCTGTAATTCGCTTCGAACCCGCCACTCAACCAAAAGTTTCCTTTCAGTTTCCAATCCACAAAACTTCTTAATCCAGCACCTTCACTCGTAAATTTTATATCCCGCCAGCCTCTTCCCAAACCAAGTTTATAACTGATTCCAACACCAATCACAGATTTTTCATTCAGCCTATAGCCAACCGATAAACCTAAATCACTCGTAGTAGGAAAAAAATTTGAGGCTTTTTGTGTTTGCAGATTTGTTCCAATCTCCAGGCGTTGCAGAAAAGATTTTGTTTTTTGTGCATTTGGTTTAAATCCTTCGGGCATTATATCGTCACTGTTGCCACTGCCGTATTTTCCTAATTTATTTTTAAGTTCATTGAGTTGATTTTGGCCTGTCTGCAGTTGCTGCCTGAACTG
>LNFJ01000003.1 GCA_001464625.1 Bacteroidia bacterium Ga0077558
TATATCATAGATGGAAATGGTAAAATACTTCAGCAGTATAGAGAAACATCCAGGCCCGGTGTAAATTCATTTACTTACCGGCAAGTAGCGGCACTGCCAGTAGGTATATATTATATGAGGATAAAATTGGGTAACTCAATCATCAACAAAAAATTCAGTGTAATAAAATAGCTGTAAGCTCTACAATGAAATATATTTTTAATTTAAACACTTGATAATAGCAAAGTCCCGGCAAGTGGCTGCATATTTATATGTGTAAAGTTTGGACTGGCTATTAAGAAACTATTTTACATATCAATGGCAGAATACGATTGTAAGAAATTTTTTTAATATCTATATCTATATAAATTCATTTTAATACACAATAGCAAATAGTACTTGTCTACAATTTTCTAACTGGATTATACTATTACTTGTAAAAGTTGAAACAAAGTTTGTATGCGTGGGGACAGGTTCTATTCTATGCCTGCTTAACTTTTTCTCTGATTCTTTTACTCACTTAACTTCCGGAGGCCTTCTGAAAAGAAGAAATTGGAGAATGAGATCGAGATCATAAGGTCTTATTTTTTGAGCCACTGCATGGTTTTTGGGATCATCCTGTAGTGCAGCTGTTCCGTATGACTCAATCTGTGTTTTTGAAAAATTAGGGATACTGTCTTTGCCTTTGGTAAATATTCCATGACAGCTGCTACAATGTATCTTAAACAACTTCTGGCCATCGTCAAGCATTTTTATCATATTCTCCCTTGTCTGCCCGGTATACTGGTCAGGCAATACATAATAGGCAGCTTTTTTTTGAGAAGTACACTTCACAAGGATAATGAAAAGCCCTATTATCGAAAAAATGAAAATACTTTTTTTCATATGTTTAATATTCACCACCAACAACCCTATTATTCAGCGTTTTATTCTTTGATATAGGAAGTTTGGCAGGGGGTAATTGTAAAGGTATCTCTTCATTCAATGAATTGATGAATGCAATAATATTTTTTTTCTCATTCTTAGTTAGCTTCAACGAATCCGAAGACAAGGTTTGGTTGCTGATATACAGGCCTTTCCCGGCCCCTCCGCCTGCATCATAGAAATCAATTACTTCTTCCAGCGTTTTAAATACTCCATTGTGCATATATGGTTTTGTATATCCGGCATTTCTAACGGTGCCCGTTCTGAATGCTGAATGCGTTTCTTTTGCGGGATTAATTCCATGTCTTCCTTTGTCTGCGCTAACAGTTTTAAAAGAAGTATCGGCGGGTACGCCTATTACTTCAAATTCGGAACCAACATAAGGCGGTTTTGTTCCGTTAAATTGGGGAACAAAATGACAGGTGGCACATTGAGCCTTACTCATAAAAAGGTTAAAGCCATTCAAAATATCTGAACTCAGCGGTTTTTTTTCAAAGATCGCTTTATCAAAAGGAGAATAATATGAACTTAGATCGGCGTAATACAACATGATGGCCGAGGCAATATGCTCAAGGTTTACCGATTCGTACTGCGGAGTTGCTTTCAGGTATTTTTTAAAAACCGTTTTGTAGTCATCACAACTCATTACTTTTTTAATCACTTCATCGGCAGTGCTTCCCATTTCAAGTGGATTTGTTATTACATCACTAGCCTGATTTTCCAGTGAAATATGTTTGCCGTCCATCATTATTAAATGATTCTGTGCCACATTCATTAATGAGGGGGTATTCCTGCTTAAAAACCCTTTTTGATCTAACTGTTGGTTTGTAGCTACAGTGGTATCTGTAAAGTATTGTGTGGGTTTATGGCAGGAAGCACAACTTCTTTTATTATTGACAGAGAGTATGGGATCGTAAAAAAGTAATTTACCTATTTCCTTTAGTTCGTTGAGCTGTAATTCATCATCAATACCAATATAAACGCCTTTTTTGTTCTGACCGGTAAATAACGATTTATCAAAAATAGATTTTGCCTGTTTGTTTAATGAATAGTCATTAAAATTGGAGCTTCTTACCTTGTATGCAAGTATCATCCCCTGGTTGAGCTGATACAATGGGTTGATGAAGTTTTGAATAAAACTAAAATGATCAAAACGGGTATATGAAGCCGGTTGGTTTTTTACAAATGAAATTGTTTGTTCAAATAAACGAATGTAATTGTCTTGTATTTTAAATGATGGAAAGCTTTGGCTAAATATATAATACAGGTTTTGGGTGCTTTCAAGCACATGAAGCATTTCCGGGATAATACGGCTTGTATCCGGACATTCAAAACCAGTTGTATAAACAGCTGCCAGATTTAATAAAAACATTCTGTTGGCCAGAAAAAAATGATGATGGGTATTCAAGTTTCTGGTAATAGAATCCGCAAGAAACACATTGGTGGCCTCTAATGACTGAGTAATTAACCGGGTTAAGGTGTCTTTGTTAATTTCTTTTTCATCAAGATATTGTTCAGCCAGCGTAAGACCCGCCCCCTCTCTTTTATAGGGTGCTTCAAACTTTTCAAATACTTCGGTTTCCCATTCCACCGGTAAAGGGCCGTTTATTTTTTTATAAACTATAGGTTCAAAATACCGTAGCCAAAAGTCTGTTTCTTTTAGCACAGACCTCGTTTCACCAATTTTTTTAAGTAATTGGCTGATGTTATCAGGCGAAAAACTATCCGTTTTATGGATAAGGGCAAGCAGGTCAGATTGCTGTTTTTTTAGTGCGGAAATTTTTTCTTTATACAATGAAGTATAGATGGCCACATCTTCCGGCCTGGAAGAAGAAGATATAAAAACAAAAAAAGAAAAAAACAGTAAAAGAAAGAAAATTGTTTTTTTCATCGGATGTCAGGATTGGTTTTTCAAAATATTGTACCGTGGTATTACTAACGTATAGTACGTAAATACATTGCAAAAATATTGATTTTTTAGTTGTATAATTTTTTTTGTTGCAGTAATAGTCCGGAATAGGTATCCATTACTTATGTTACTTGAATTATAAGTGGCTGAAGTAGTTTAGCCAGGTAATGATGTAATGACTATCAAAAAGACACTTCATTTATTAATTAAATGCCGGCTTGTGCGTAAGTTCAATTGTAATTTTACTTTTTTTAAAACGTAGATTTTACGATGCAATCTGCTTAAGTGAGTGGGTTTTTACTCTATTAATGGAAAACCATTACTAATTACTTGACATTAACTACAAAATTTATTCTTTTTGTAAAAGAGTAACTACTATATAGGTATAGTAGAAAAACTAATATCGAAAATCCAATTGTATGAAGCCACTATCAATGTTAAGAACTATTGCCATGTCTGTTATTGCTGCCTGCTTTGCATTAACAGTTTCAGCACAAACTATCGGAACCTTTAATTCAGTAGCACCTTCTGCGCAATCGCAGTTATTAGTGTTACCTGCTACACACACTTTTCAGCGGATAATAAGAACAGGTGATCCACTTTCGTTGGGAGGTAATATGGGAGCCAATAATGATTTTACAGGTTATGTGCCCATTTCAGGAAGCAGCCGTAATGGCCGGCTCTCCATTAGCTCAGAATCAACTACCGGAGAAGTAGCAATCCTCGATATTAGTTATAATAATGCCACCCATTTATGGTCGGTAGGAACAGGCGGTAAAGTTACCTTCAATCCTACGGATATAGGAACAGTAAGAAATTTTTGCTCAGGTACTGTTACGCCGAATAATACCATTATTGTAGGTGAAGAGGTTACGTCGGCCACTGACGCAAATGGTGATGGCTATGGCGATTCGGGCTGGCTTATTGAAATTGACCCTGCAACAAGAACAGTTATAAATCAGGCAGGCGGTAATGCTGTTGCTGATAAACTTTGGGCAGTGGGCAATTTTCAACATGAAAATGCAGTCATCAGAAGTGATAATGCCGTTCTTTATGCTGGCGCCGATGATAATCCCGAAGGGTTTCTGTATAAATTTGTTCCAACGGTACCTGGTAACTTTAGCAGCGGGTTATTATATGTATTAACTACTCCAAGTTTACCCTCCACAGGTTCAGTATCGGGAACCTGGGTGCAAATAAATAATAGTACACAGGCACAAAGAAACGCTGTTGTTACTGCTGCTACCTCCGCAGGTGCCCGAAATTTCGACAGGATAGAAGATGTGGAAATAGGGCCTGATGGAAGAATTTATTTCGCAGCAACTACCTCCGGCAGAATTTATCGTTTTACCGATAATGGAACTGTTGGAAATGCAAATGATATTTCCGGGCTTGAAGTTTTTGTTGGAAACTCAACAGCCGGTGTTACGTACGATGTAGATGGGGCTGGCCCTTTGTCACCAGTGGCCTGGGGCGCAGGTAACGATAATCTCAGTTTTGATGGCGAAGGTAACCTTTGGGTATTGCAGGATGGCGGCAATAACCACATCTGGGTGGTTAGGCCTACACACACACAGGCTTCGCCTCAGGTTCGCCTGTTTGGAAAAACCCCTGCCGGCAGTGAGTCAACAGGTATGACGTTTACACCGGATTATAAATTTATGTTTCTTTCTATCCAGCACCCGAATGGCGGTAATTCTGCTTCGCAAACGGATGCAGCAGGTACATCAGTGATTTTTAATACACATACAACAATTGTGATTGCCCGTACTAATGCTCTTGGGCCGCTGGCCACACTACCAGTAACCTTTACCAATTTTACGGCTCAAAAATCAGGAACTGGTGTTAGTATCAATTGGTCGGTGTCAGAAGCTTCAGGTCATGCATATTTTAGTCTTGAAAGATCTACTGATGGTATCAACTTTAGTGAGATACACAGGAATAATGAAGACATTAACGGACAAGGTAGCCGCTCTTTTGTCTATTATGATGCTGCATTACCATCTGCCAAAGTTTTGTATTACCGGATAAAGCAATGTGATTTGAACGATGAATGCAAATACACAGAGATAAAAACGCTGCAATTTGATGAAAAGAAAGATTTTATTGTATATCCAGTACCGGCACAAGATGTAGTGAATGTAATGTTTACCAGCAGGGACCACGGTACTATCCGAATTACTATATCGGATGAAACCGGCCGCAGGGTATTAACAGAAAATAAAACATTAGTAGCAGGCAGAAACAACTTTTCAATAAACATAACCGGTTTGCGAAACGGCCACTATATCATTACTGCAGATAACGGTAAAGAAAAATGGACAAACAAAGTTATTAAGCAATAGATGACTCTTAGCCGGTGTAGTAAAATACTCCGGCTTGTAAGCTTTCTAAGTCTATATCCTTAATTCTATCCTTATGAAAAAAAGATTACTCATTGCTTCTCTGTTAATTGTAGTGTTAAGTCATTTGTCTTATGGGCAATACATATTACGGGCACCAGCAGCAAGGTTTAGCCGTCCTTCACAAAGAGGTAATATTGTTTATGTTGCTAACAGTATTATTAATAGCAGCACCCCACCTACTCCAGTTGCCGCTCGATTTATGGAGGCCCCTCCGGGTGCGGCAGGTACAGGTAGCAATAACAACGGTTATACAACCAACTATATAGATATCGATGGCGATGCAACAACTTATAGTTCATCCTCTGCTAATTTAAATCTTGCTTCATGCACCGAAGTTTTATTTGCAGGCCTCTACTGGGGCGCTGGAAGAGGCGGTGTTGGCGGAGCTGCACCTGCTAATAGTACAAACGATACAGCCTGGATAGCAGCAGCAGCCAATCCGGCAGATCAAGTAAGGTTCCGGTTACCAGGTGGTGCCTATACAACTGTAACTGCTTCTGTTTTCGACAGGTTTAATCAGAAAAGAATACGAGATGGCCTGCCACCCACACCATTACAGAATATTTCTCACTCCGGCTATATGTGCTTTGCAGATGTTACTACAATGGTTAGGGGTCTTGCAAATCCTAACGGTACTTACTTTTTGGCAAATATGGTGGGGCCAGTGGCGGTTGGTAAAGCCGCAGGATACGGAGGATGGACAATGGTAATAGTATTTGCCGACCCTTTATTGCAGGTGAGAAATCTTACCGTGTTTGATGGATGTGTAGTGGTTTCCCCTGCTGCAGGAAATGTAGATGTAAATGTGGCTGGCTTTATTACGCCTCCAACCGGCCCGGTAAGTTGCCAGTTAGGTGCAGTGGTTATTGATGGCGATAGAAATGATGGAAATGATGCGTATCAATTTAGTCAAAATGGTGGTGCTGGCCCTTTTCTGGATTTAACGCCAACTACAATTGCACCTGGAAATGCAACCAGCAGAACGAATGATACATGGAATAGTACTATTTCGTATAACGGTGCTGTTGTTACTTCAAGAAACCCGGCATATACTAATACCCATGGTTATGATGCAGATATTTTTGAATTGCCCAATGCCGGCAATGTTAATTTAGGTAACAACCGAACATCTGCTACTGTCAGGTTTAATACTAGTGTGGAAACTTATCATTTGCAGGTAATTACTACCAGCATATCAAATTTTAATCCCTCTTACTCATTTGCCAAAACATCAACAGATTTGAGCGGTGGCTCATTAACCCCCGGGGATAGTATACGGTACCAGATGAATTATGAAAATAGGGGGAATGATGCGAGTACCAATAGCAGAATTATTGATAATATTCCCACAGGTACATCATATAAGCCGGGTACTATCCGTATTAATGGGGCACTAATGACAGATGCCTTGGACGGAGATCAGGCAAACTACGATTTTACAAATAACAGGATAATTTTCAATTTAGGTACAGGGGCTACGGGTGTTGCAGGTGGAGAAATTCCTGCTTCTCCTGCAGCCGGTAGTTCAGGCAATGTTACGTTCGAAGTGTATATGCCCAGCTCTTGTGCTATTATCTCCTGTTCTGGTACAATGCGCAACCGGGCACGGATGTTATACGATGGAAAAATTTCTTTATCATCTCTTGAAGATTCTTCAGGAGTATTGTCCGGAGGTTGTCTGATTCCTGATGATAGAATAGATATTGTTACAGGCAGTTGCTCTGCCATGTTAGATACTATTCTAACAAACCGTTGCCCGGCCTTATCAGTCATGCTTCCAGTGAGTAGATATGCGGGTTACACATTTTATTCAGCTATTCCTTTTATCCCTGCAAACAGGTATAACCCTGCTACGCCGGTTACATCTACAAGGGTTATGTATGCTTTTTACGATGCGCCCGGCGCTTGTATAGATGATACTGCGAGAATAAATATATTTATAACCGGCTGTCCGGATATTGATGATGATAAAGATGGGTTGCCAGATTATCTTGAGTTAAGGAACCCTGCTGCCATAGCCGACCAGGATGGTGATGGAAGGCCTAACTGGGCAGATAATAGTCCGGGAGCTCCTATTTTATGGGTTGATAATAACCTGGATAACATAAATGATTATTATGACCCGGGAGCTGATGTGGACAATGATGGCATCCCTAATTTTTATGATGTAAATTATTTACCATATACCGACAGTAATGGAGATGGGGTAAATGATAATATGGACAAAGATTTAGATGGTATACCAGATTATTTAGATATTGATAGTGATAATGATGGTATTCCCGATACAGTGGAGAGTTTTGGTGTAGATGCTAATGGAGATGGTCGGATTGATAATTTTGTAGATGTAGATGTAGATGGCCTTTCAGATAATGTGGATGCTAATACGAGTGGTGGTAGTTCTTTGCGCCTTTCTGGTCTTGGGTTAGGTGCATTAGATACAGACGGTGATGGGTTACCTAATTATCTGGATTTAGATAGTGATAATGATGGTATACCGGATATTGTTGAAGCATTAGGATCTGATCCAGCCAATGATGGTAAGGTGAGTTTAACAGCTGATATAGATGGGGATGGTTTATTGGATGTGCTGGATGGAGATGTAGGCAACGATTTAGTAGCAGAAAACTCATCGAATGCCTTATTGCGAACAGGAACAGATGGCAACAATGACGGAAGAACAGATAGCTGGCCGAATAAAAATATAGATGGCGATAGTAAGCCCAACGCCTATGATTTGGATAGTGATGGCGATGGAATTACGGATGTTAAAGAAGCACAGTTTACAGATGCAGATTGGAATGGAAGAATTGACGGAGCTTTAAATACAGATGGATGGAATACAGCGGTTGCAAGTGCTGGTTCTTTATCGTTGCCCAATACCGATGGCATTGGAAGAGTAAATCCTTACGATATAGATTCTGATGAAGATGGTATCCCGGATAACGTAGAA
>LNFJ01000004.1 GCA_001464625.1 Bacteroidia bacterium Ga0077558
CGTCTTTACTCTTTTCAATAATACAGCAAAATCGTAGATTGTCACATGTTTGCAGTTACCATACTTGGAAATAACTCTGCCGTACCGGCTTTTGACCGGCACCCTACCAGCCAGGTAGTAACATTGGACGGAAATAATTATTTAGTAGACTGCGGCGAAGGCACACAAATACAATTGATCAATTACAAGATCAGGCGGAGCAAAATATCACACATTTTTATTTCTCACCTGCATGGCGATCATTATTTCGGTTTGATAGGACTTCTAAACTCACTTAGTTTATTAGGACATAAACAGGAAATGCATGTGTTTGGGCCATCCCCATTAAAAGAAATCATTGAACTGCAATTAAAAGTAGCCGATACACAGATCTGCTACCCGCTGGAAATACATCATATAACAGAAGCTGCTACGTTGGTAGATAATGAAAAACTTCGGGTAAAATGTTTTCGTACCAATCACCGGATAGAGTGTTATGGTTTTACGTTCGAACAAAAAAAACAGCCAAGAAAATTAAATGTAGAAAAAGCAAAAGAATTTGAGATTCCTGCTGTTTTTTATGACCGGTTAAAAAATGGGGAAGATTATACCCGTAAAGATGGAACATTAGTGAAAAACGAATTGATTACCACAACTGGCGAAGCTGGTAAGAAATATGCTTTTTGCGCCGATACAAAATATGACGAAACAATTATACCGAATATTCAAGGTGCCGATATGATCTATCATGAAACAACTTATCTTGACAATCTTCGGGAAAGAGCAGAAAGCCGTTTTCATTCCACCACTAAACAAGCGGCACTTATTGCACAAAAAGCTGGAGTAAAAAAATTGCTAATAGGTCATTTCAGTAGCAAGTATGATACATTAGAAGAGTTCGAGGCTGAAGCAAGAGAGGTTTTCCCGAACACTGAATTGGCATTGGAAGGTGTTTGTTACGAAGTATAGCACCAATTATCTTATCCAATTATAAAACAAAGGAAATTCTTTTCGCCAGGTGGCTTCATTGTGTTTGCCATCGTCCCTTATTACAGTGGTCATTTTTGATTTGGAAACTTTAGCCATTTGCTCAAATGCTTTTAGCATATCCGGCACCATTGATTCTCCTTCTTCTTTACCGGCATAGAAATATATTTTAGATTTTACTTTCTTTCCTTTTGCTTGTATGTAATTGTATATTTCCGGTGATACCCAGAATGCAGGAGAGAATACCCCTGCACCACCAAATACTTTTGGATATTTCAACACAGCATACATCGAAATCAATCCACCCATTGAACTACCGGCTATGATCGTTTTCTTTCTGCACTTTAAAACCCGGTAATTTTTATGAATATACGGTCTTATTGTTTTTACAATAAAATCAACATAGGCATCCCCTTCTCCTTTTCCAAAACGAGTATTATCATAGGGATTGTATTCGTTCATCCGTTTATCGCCGCCGTTGTCAATAGCAACAACGATACAATTCTTTGTACGGGTTGTATCTAAAAAATCATCCACACCCCATTCGCCAGAAAATGAACTGCTGTCTTCAAAAATATTTTGTCCGTCGTTCATATACAGCACCGGATATTTAGTTTTTGATGATGTATAATTTTCTGGAAGATAAATCCAAACTCTTCTGTTCCGATTTAGCTGAGGAATGAAAAAAAAAGTTTCTATAATGCGAACATTTTTGCTGGCAGAGCTAGTTGTTTTTTTAGGTGGGAATTTATCTTGCCATCCTGCTATTGCCAATTCAACTGTTGCATTGCCTTCAACTTTCAAAACTCTGTTATCTATACTTGCACCTTCTTTTGTACATTCCACTTTAGCCCAGCTCCCTCTTGTTATTTTGAATTGATATATTCCGGGTTCAAGTTTCAATTCCACATAAGTTTTATTATCATTTCTTATGAACTTGTAATTATCGCTCTGTGGATTCCAATTATTGAACGACCCAGCTATATACATACTATTATCACCTACCCAATAGCCAGGTATCGATTTTAATTCAATACGAATAGTATTTTGTGAAGCAACAGTAAGTGTCAATAAAAGAGCTGCTATAATTAAACTGAACTTGTGCATGTAAATAGTATTAAGAAAAACTATGCCTGAAAATTATTTTAAAGCTATGAAGAACAGGAAAAGTTACAATTTAAAAAAAATGAACTCAAAGAAATTCTTTCCATGCTTGTTTTCAACCGTAGCAGTGGCAACTAAAAGGCTACCCTTTTCAAAATCCTCCGTTTCTATTAATCCTTCTGTATTACTTTTTTTTATTCCGGAAGATTTGAAACCAAGTGTCCTTAATTGAGACTTCAAATCATTATTGGTTTCCGAAATAAAAGTATTGAAAGTAAATTCTGTTATTTTATTCTGTAGATCTGCGGAACAAGCTAACACATTTCCGTTTGACTTTGGCTCTTTGGCAAAGTAGAACAAAACACCATTTTCATCCCTGCTGCTATCCAGCATCATATAGTTTAATGACGAAACCAGTTTTACTAAAATTGAAAAATCTGCTTTTTCTGCAATCTCTACCAACTTTGAAGCAGTAATTGAATGCTGCTCTTGCGCATTTACTTTTGAGAATAATAAAGCAATCGAAATAACTAGTAATACTTTTTTCATTCACTGAGTTTTCTATCCCTTCATCAACTCCTTAATTTTCTGATGATGCTTCTCACTAACCTGCCATACAGGTAAACGGAAAGTGTTTTTACATAATCCCATCTCAGCTAAATATGCTTTTACGCCACTTGGACTTCCTTCTGCAAACATGGAAGCGATAATATCAATGTATTTAGAATGTAATACAGTTGCTTCTTTAAATTTTCCTTGTAAACAAAGACGCACCATATCAGAGTAGTCTTGAGGGTATGCATTCGCCACAACGGAGATCAATCCTTCTGCACCTGCAGCTATCATGGGTAATGTAATCGGATCATCGCCACTAATGACCATAAAATCAGCTGGTTTGTTTTTAATGATCTGGTTGATCAGATCGAAATTGCCGCTGGCTTCTTTAGTAGCGAAAATATTTTTACACTCATTGGCAATACGAACTTGAGTTTCTGCTACTACACTTTGCCCAGTTCGTCCCGGAACATTGTACATGATAATAGGCAACGGAGTTGCCGCATCCAATGCTTTATAATGCTGAAAAATTCCTTCCTGGTTGGGTTTATTATAATAGGGAGATACTGAAAGTATCGCATCGTATCCCGTGAGATTAAATGACTCAAAAGCATCTACTACTTCAGCCGTATCGTTACCACCAATGCCTGCAACTAATGGTAAGCGACCCGCTACTTTTTCTGCTACAAAAGAAAATACTTCTTGTTTTTCTGCACCGTGAATAGTAGCACTTTCCCCTGTTGTACCCAATACAACAAGATATTCAACCTTTCCCTTTATCCAAAATTCGATCAACTTACCGAAACTTTCCCAATCTATTGTTCCTTCTGTATAAAATGGAGTTATTACTGCTATTCCTGTTCCGGTAAATTTTTCTCTAAGGGACATTTTTTGTAGATGATTAAAATTTAATAATTGCTGATTTTGAAATGTTCATCTGTGTTACTGTAGTACAAGTGTGCGACGCAACAGACGATACCATGAAAAACTATAGCTCGGCTAATAATTGTATTTCTCCCGACTCATTACTAACGACTACTGACTCTCTCTACACTTCTTCCCAGAATCCCATCTTGCCAAACTTCTCGATCCTTGTATTAGTTCTTTCTTCTGGTGTTTGCTTTTTCAATTCCTGTAGTACTGGTATCAGGTAGTCTTTAAGAATTTGCGCAGCACCATCATAATCCCAATGTGCCCCGCCAACTGGTTCTGGAATAATTCCATCTATCAATCCA
Organism: Bacteroidia bacterium Ga0077558; assembly: GCA_001464625.1. GTDB lineage: Bacteria > Bacteroidota > Bacteroidia > Chitinophagales > Chitinophagaceae > JJ008. The sequence goes on from LNFJ01000004.1 coordinate 3,861, forward strand.
AAGCCCAACATTTTATCTGCAGTTAATCGCAGCTGTTCTGCCGCAACTTCTTTTTTATCCCAACTTCGCCAAAGTATAGATGAACAACTTTCGGGACTGATAACTGTATACCAGGTATTTTCCATCATAAATACTTTATCACCCACACCAATTCCTAATGCACCACCACTGGCACCTTCTCCTATTATTACACAGATGACAGGCACTTTCAACCGTATCATTTCATATATGTTGCGGGCAATAGCTTCACCTTGTCCTCTTTCTTCTGCTTCGAGGCCAGGATATGCACCGGGTGTATCTATTAATGTAATTACAGGCTTATTAAATTTCTCTGCCAAACGCATCAACCGCAATGCTTTTCTATAACCTTCAGGATTAGCCATACCAAAATTTCGCATCTGCCGCATTTTGGTATTGATTCCTTTTTGTTGTCCGATTATCATTACGGTTTCTCCACCCAAACTGGCAAAGCCACCTACCATTGCTTTATCATCTTTTACATTGCGGTCGCCATAGAGCTCTACAAAATTCTCCGCCATTTTATCAATGTACTTGAGTGTATATGGCCTATCAGGATGGCGGCTGAGTTGTACCCGCTGCCAGCTACTGAGGTTCTCAGTAATTTCTTTTCGTTTATCTAATATGCCCTGCTCCAGCTTTTGAATAGTATCGCTGAGGTCTAGTTTCGTCTTTTCCTGGCGATGTTTCATGCTGGCAATCTCATCAATCAGGTCTTTGATGGGCTTTTCGAAATCGAGAAATTGTCGGTTAGCGTCGGTTGGCATAGGTTCTAAAATGTGCGGCTAAATTAAGGATTATATAATAATGGGAATTTTTCTCCGGAAAGGTTGATTGTCAGTGGATAAATAATAGAAAAACTTTTGGCTGAAAAAGAATGCGGAGCTATCTTTGCCGTCCTGAAAAATGGCTTGGCTTACGAATCATTCAAAGGAAACGGATCGGTAGTTCAGTTGGTTAGAATGCCGCCCTGTCACGGCGGAGGTCGCGGGTTCGAGTCCCGTCCGGTCCGCAAAATTTAGATTGAAACCCTTCATTATGAAGGGTTTCTTCTTTTTGGGTCTATTTTCTGGTCTATAAAAACCCGATTTTTGAAGAACTTTACTTGTCTTTATCTTACTTTATTTAGCTTGATAAATTATCGATGCAAAGGTACAGTTGCTAATCATTTTAGCTGCTTTTCAATTTAGTTAAATATCCACATCAAAAAAGCAGCTGGTCTTGCTGCTTCAAATGCTGTTTTAGGCCTGCATTAATTGCTTAATATCGCTTCCAAGAAAATATACCCTTGACCTTATTTTAACCCTTTTTAGTTTGCCGTGCTTTATCCAGTCATAAATGGTAGGTTTAGTGATTTTAAAGATGGAGCAGATTTCCTGGATTTTGTACAAAGGTTTTTCTGTTAGTCCCGGAGTTTCCAAGATTGGACTTTGTGATTTTTGTTCATTTTGATTTCTGGAAACTTCTTCCCTGATGATTATCCGGATTTGAGCCCAGAATTCCTCAGGCTCAAATGGTATTAAAATCGGTACTGACACACTCTTTTCCATAGTCATAAAATTTCCACAATCCCTCTTAAATAAACCGTACTTCGGGCAAATTGATTTGATGAAGGCAAATAGGTTATATACCCAAAATCCTGCAGATTATTCATACACTTATTATAAGTGTAACGGGCATTAATTTTTGCAGTTTTCATTATCGAAATTCTTTCAATTGAAAATGGGTTTTTGCCACCGGTTAAATTCCATTGTTGCAATAAAGCCATATAAAGACTGATGTGAGTAGTGCCAATTCTTACATCCCCTTCAATGGCTTCATAAAATGCTGATAATGGTGGAAACAGTTCCATTCCGACTTAGGAATTTGTTGTTTTTTGTTTTTTTGTTCTTGCGCCACCATTTATCCTTCTTTTTTTGAGTAAACCGCTACCTGACGAGCTACTGTTATCATCCACTTGTTCCCCCTCGTTTTGGTTATCTGCCTGCTTTCTTCTTGCCTGCATCTGTTTTTCTAATTTCCGATTTTGCAGGAAACGATAAGCCTCATCCACCGATATACCTGGCTGCGTTTCGGAGCAATAGAACCGCTGGCTCACTTCTGCTTTGTTTTTTATGGGGTTGATAATGTCAAATACTTCAACGTAGGCTGCGTCTGCCCAGTATTTTAATTTTAACGCTGCGGCAACTGATTTACCTTCATCAGTTAGTTCTATTTCGACAAGATTTGAAATTATTATTTCAATTTTTTGTTCAGTCTCCCAACTTGCTTTAACGTTTGCATCCCATCTCTTCTTTTCGGCAAAATCAAATGCTTTCTTCCAATCTATTGCTGCCATTTGTTTCTCCAATTCAGAAATATTAATTCCGGTGATAGTTATATCAGTAAGTGATATGTCTCTTTGAAGAATAGCATCATAGTACACCAAAACATAGTTACCCTGTTTCCCGTTTCTTTCAAAAACTAATTGAAATGAAACTTGCTCGCCGTTCTTTTCCAGTTTCTGGGACAGCATAAATTTTTCAGGTTTGAAGCAGATTCTTTTTAACAATGAATATCCTAAATCTTCAAAACCCAATGACTGCAATTGTTCAGCCAATGCTGAAATGTTACCTATGTTCATAATACAATTTTAACAACACAAAATAGGCTTAGGGATTATGAAATCCCCAAGCCTTTTTTAGTACTTTCCCTTTTCTTTGGCAAAAGGGTTTTATCGTTTTTCTTCTCTTGTCCCGGCTTAGTTTCCTGTTTCAACTCTTTTTTTTTATCATTTTCCTGGCCTTCCTTTACTTCTTTGCCGCCTTTATCAATTTCGGCTTTGTATTGCTCTATTGATTCTTTGGCTACCATTTTCATATTAGACTCGTATACGGTTACATTCTTGTATTGTGGATTTGCTTCCATAAACATCTTGTGGCCGCTTCCATCTTTTTCAATGGTAACAGATTGCACATTTCCTTTTTCAAGTGACTGCATTAGTGCCTTTGCTTTTTCAGGGTCATTTAATTCTGCTACTGCAAATTTTTCAACTGCTGCTTTCAAATCATAACCATAGTTTTCATGGAATTGCTTCACTTCGAAATTGTTGTTCTTGTCTTTGGTTTCAAAGTCAAGCTGTATCCAGGCTTTATACGGTTGGCCCTCTTTGGTGGTAAGGTCTTTGTGAACCGCCCGGCCATCCAACAGGTTGTAGGCTTCTTTAGCTGTTACACCCTTGCCCTTGTTCAGGTAAAAGGTTTGTTCATTCTTTTCGCCATTGCTTTTTTCCAATGAGGCATTGAAGTTGTTGAAAAAGTACATGTCTGTAGAATCAGACTTTCGGAAATTAAGTGTAGCCTCAAACGGTTTCTTGTTAATGTCGGCTGCGAAGTGCAACTGAAACTCTGCTTTTCCTTCACCGAGGTTTCGTTCCAACTCCCGGTACATGTTTTCACCAAAGCCCATGTATTTGATATTGTCTTTCAAATACTGAAAATTGTCGTTGTTCATAACATTTGTTTTTAATTGTTTATCGAAAAATGATAATTGCTGTGATTCAAAATGGTCAATCATTGCATCTGTAAAATCGTTACCATCTCTATTATGCAGGCCATTTGCATCAGGGTCTATGCTTAACTGCTGATTACTCGGCTCGCCATATGGTATTTGACGAAGAACATCTTGTATCGAACTAAAATGAAGCACAGAAAATCTGTCACGGTCACTTAAATTATTTTCTGCAAATTCTACTGCTTCTTCCTTTGTATTGAAAAAATGAATATCCCCTTTATCAATAAAGTAAAGGCTGTTATTATACGCCATGTACTTTTCACCTTTTGTTAAAGCTATACTCACCAGGCCGAGTACTTCATCTGCTATAGGATGTTCTGCCGTCATTTCAATTCGGGTAATACCTTTGACTTCATTATATCTTTATTGGCCACTCTTAACAAAAAATGTCTGCCGCCGTTCTTCTCTGTAATTTGAACAGCCAGATATTTTTTATCAGGTATAGTGAATTTTTCCAGTGCCATTACAATAACGGTACTACTGTTGCCTTTTACTTTACTGTGATTACCTGTAGTATAAACCGGTTTTTGTTCCACTTCCTGTACTGCCGTTCTTTTACTTCGCTTTTTGTCTTTAATAAAGAATCGAAGAAGGTCAACATCGTAATCAATTGTTCCTTTGTTATTGATATATAGCTGGTAGTAAATAATATTGTCTTTAATGTAAATGCCTCTGATTTCCGCCTGCATGTTGTATTTCTTATCCTTTATTTTCTTCACGGTACTCTCATTATCCAGAATCATATTAGCATAAGAGCTGATGGTAGCCGTTCTGTTTATAGGAAGATAGTAAACCCATACAGCAGGTTTATTATCATAGTTAACAGTAAAGGCATAAACACTGCCGTCATCAGTTACCACACTTAAGTTGGTTTCTGTAAAATCTTTTGCGGCTGCTTTCACCAATAATATTTCAGGTGCTTCTTTTACCTGTTGAGCCAGTATGGAAGCAGTGCCACGGTCAACATGCTTTATCGCAAATGGAAAAACCAAGCTGGTAGTTTTGTCAGTTGTAATGTTCAGTTTTGTTTGTGCCTTTATAGCAATGGTTGCGAAACATACACAAATCATACTCACCAATCGTTTCATTTCCTTTATTTTTTATTTTCGTTAATCGGTTTCAGTGTTTTTATCTTTTAGCAGAACTTTATAACCCTCTTTAATTATCACCTTTACCTGCTTTACTTTACGGGTAAGTAATTGTTTGGCTGTGTTAATACCTGCAGCAGCAGCCTGTGCTTTTAAAGACGGGTCAAGTGTAGTCAACTCCATTAGCTGAAGAGTATTATCAGCAGAATTTTTTGCTACATCCCGGCTGATAGAGCCTGGAATATAAATACCAGGCAAGCCATCCATATCATACAGTTCTAACTTCACCGGAAATAACTGATTCTTATAGCGGATAGAATTTATTTCTGCTTCCAGCCTTTCATTATTGAGCGATGATATGCCGTTTACAGGTGTGCCTTTAGGGATAAGAATACCATTAATAAAAACATCTGTAAATAAGCGTAACTGAATTACCGCACCATTTACCAGTGATTGATTGCTGTGAACGACAGCTTCTATAGTAAAACCTTCAGCGGATTCGTCTGCTTCTTTTGTGGCTCCCAAAAATTGATTGCTGCTGTTTATCTTTTTCTTCATTGTATCCATCAATGATACATCCGCCAATTTGGGTGAAGTGGTTACAGCAAATACAACCTGCTTTTGTTGTAATGATTTTTCTTTAAGTTTATCTTTCACCCGTTGAGGATGCTGTATGTCTAATATCCTTTCTAAAGTTCCATTGAGCTGTTGCATTTCAGGGTCGCCGTTGTTGCCCTTATTCATTGTCACCATCATGTTTTCCAGCCTCTCCATTTCGCCAGATAGTTCATCATCCTGATTAAAATTTGATACATCAAGGTTTTCGCTGACTGGTACTTCAGGCTGTTTACTGATTTCCTTTTGCAGTAATGCTAATTTTTGGAGTAGTTTTTTTTCAGGGTTATTTTCAGCTATTTCATAAGGTGATGAATTGAGTCGCTGGTTGTACTTTGAAGCTGAGTTTTGAGTAAGCAATTCTAATTCGTTTGTTTGCATAGAACCGGTATCTTCTCTTTGCTGGTAGTACGGGTCTGTCCGCATCCACTCCTCTAACTTAGCTGAGTCTTTATCTGCCTTATCATAAAAACTAAGCTTGTCAGTAAAGTTTTCATCTTTCATTTTAGCATCAGGGAGATTCAGATTTAATCCCTTTTGACTGGTAACCACAGTTTCTTGTTTACCTTGCCCGCCACCCAATGCCCAAAATGCCATTGTAAGAAAAGGGATTACCAGCAAGGGTAAAACAAGCATCATTTTTCGTTTCCGCAGGAAGGCCTGCGACCTTTGCACACTACTCATACACTTTATTTTTGTTGTTGTGATAAATAAATTTGTTCCAGCACCTGCACACTATCCATCAAACCCGGCCGGGCTTGCAGAATGCTGTCATGTTCTCCTTTATTGTTACGATTTAAACTATCCATGTATTTTTTAAACTGTTCAATTTGTTGCCGTGTTTCATCAGTTATATATGCTTCCGGCATTAAATCCTCAGCGCCGGTCTTATCAAAATGTTTTGGTACATCAATCTGCTGTACTTTAAACGGCTTTTGTTTTTTATCAGGTGAAACAACACCGTCAATTATTAAATAAAGGCTATACCCACCTGCGCAAATACAGAACAGCAACAGGAATATTTTCAATCTTTTGAAATCGGTATGCATAAATATCTTGTTCATCTTATCACCAAATAGTTGTTGCATTTTAATGCCAACCCCGGCAATTTTCCCAGCCACTTTATCTGATATTCTTGTTTTATCATCTGCCGATACTTCCTTTCTACGTTTCTTAAATAACCACATATTACCTGTTTTGAATATTGATGTCTGTGTTCTCCAACGTTCGCCATTTTTCAATTAGGAAGCCATGCGAATTATTATCACTCCGGGAAACATTTCTTAAATACCCTTCGGTAATAAGATTCCTAGTTACAACTGTGGTGGGCCGAATAATTTTCTGTTCGCCTTTATACCTAAAATAAATGGGATAAACATCAGTGTTGATTATGATGCTGTCCACTTTAATTTCCTGGCTGATGTTGCCACTGATGAGATTGGAGTAATACCCATTCTCTTTCAGGTTGTCGTATTGCTGTTTTGCTGAGTTATCCGCCAAATACAAAGCCTTTGTAATGTTGGCTTGTATCACTTTATCATCCGGGTCAAGAGAAAAGAAAAAATGATGAAACATTTTTACATGGTCTTTTGCTTCAACTGGAATATTATCCTTTCTATCGGCTGCATAAGCTTCCAATGCTTTGCCGTTTGCCAAAATAAATACCTTGTTTTGGGATTGGGATGAAAGCTGGTAGCTTTTGTATGCGATAAAAAGAGAAATGATAACACAGGCAGCTAAGAACGCAACACTGAATAGCCGGATGTACCTAAAAGCGGTGTCTATATTTTTCGTTTTCTTAAACATTGCTCACATTTTTTCCAAACCCACAATTGTATATTCTGCAATTATTTTACCAAGAGAGAATATTGAAGGGTAAGTGAGGTAGGGCTAACCGTTGAGTAAACACTTAGCTAGATGAATATTCTTAACTTCATAAATCAAATATTATCGAAATTTTAATGAAAATTGAACCAATCACAATACGGCAGATTTCGAAGAATCAGTTTAATATTTTTATGCTGTTTACACGGCACCCTGCTGTGCAAAATTTTGCTAGAGAGTTAGAATATTATTCAAATGACGACAATTCTATTTTAGGAGTGGTGCTGTTAGATTTATATGACAGAGACTTTAGTTATGTGCTTTTGGTGAGAGATGAAAACAGACAATTCAGAGAGTTTGACACCAAAGTGAGTTTTACCAGCAAAGCTGAAGCCGTAAATATGTTGAGTAATTCCATGAAGTGGCATACAGCACAGAATCTTAAATCTATTGTGCATAACCTGCCAGAAAGAGGAATGGATTTATTTAATATTGTAGTGAACCAAGAAAAAATCCACCCCTATTTTACAAGACTTAATGAGGATACTCAATTTATCCCTTCAAAAAGGGCCATCATTGAAATTGCCAATCATCTTTCTGATATTGACGGAAATTTTATCGAACAATTTCAGTCTGTAAATGGATTTGATGCCAGGCTTTGGGAAATTTATTTATTTGCCTCGATAACTGAACAAGAGTTTTTAATCAACAGAAAGTATGAAAGACCTGATTTTATTATTCAAAAGTATGATGCTGAACTTGGAGTTGAGGCTGTTACACTGGGAAGGGATAAAAACAATCCACCAACATATTTGCCCAATGAAGAAAAATTAACGAGGCCAGCAGATATTTTGACAAAAATTCAAAATGAAATACCCCTCAGATATGGAAGTACCCTTTTTTCAAAATTGAGTAAAAAATATTGGGAATTACCACATTTAAAAGACAAATCTTTCTTATTGGCTGTTGCTGACTTTCATGATGATTTTTCAATGACCTGGTCATACATTTCTTTGGTCGAATATTTATATGGGCAGAGAGAGGAGTTGATTGTTTCGGAAGATGGCTCCGCTTTTGCAAAGACTGAAAGGATAACTCACTATACTAAACCTACAGGAGCAAAAATAAATTCAGGATTCTTCTTTGAGCCAGATTGTGAAAACATAAGTGGTGTACTATTTAGCACAACAGGAACAATTTCAAAGTTTACGAGGATGGGTATCCAGGCAGGGTTTTCATCCAGCAAACAAAAAGTATTGAGAGTTGGCGACCGCTATGACCATAATTCTAATTCATTTACTCCAATAACATTTTCCTATTTGGTTGATGAAAATGGGACTGAAACATGGAGCGAAGGGTTAAATTTATTTCATAATCCCAAAGCTAAACATCCTGTTGATTTGGACTTGTTTCCAAACATTGCTCACCATAAACTGGAAGGTGAGCAACTAATTAGTTGGGTACCTGAATTTCATCCGTTTTCCTCAATTAATATCAACACTATTGTAAAATAAAACATCCATGATGCTTTCTGCACTACAGTACAAGTGTGCGACGCAACGAAGATGCCATGAAAAAGCTAAAGTTGGTAACAAAATAAAAATTACGTCTTCCCACTCAACTTATCTTTCATATAACTTCCACTACCACTATTCCCTTCTTTAAAATAGCCTTGTGATGCACCAGCGTCGGCCATACTGTTACTCATTTTATTTGCGGCACCGCCAAGTGCATCCCTTGTCATAGAAGCGCCACCAACCATTACAGTACGACTGGATGTACTCATCATATTAGTAACCTTATACAACAATGTATTTCCGCCACCGGCATGAATGATATAATTGGCAACCGAAGGAACAGTGAAATAACCGATGATGCCGATAATCATAAAAATTAAATACGCCGTATCTGTTGTACTGAAAAATGTATCGCCATTGGTAGCTATCTGCTGCAAATCTTCTTTCAGCATATTCTCCTGAATTTTACCCATGATGCCGCCAAATATATTGGCGACAGGCAACCACAGAAAGATATTCAGATAGCGGGCAATCCAAACAGTCAATGTATGCTGAAAACCATCGAATACTGCAATGCCAAAAACTAATGGCCCAAGTATTCCCAGCACAATTAAATAAAACGTTCGAATAGTATTTATACAAAGTGCAGACGCTTCAAAAAGTACTTTCAGTACCTCACTCATCCATTGTTTAATGGAGTTACGAAAATTGTAGGAGAATTTAGAGAAGGCGAACTTAATATCATTACCAATACTTTTTACCCATCCTTCTCTTTTATCGCCGTAGTGATACTTGTACCATTTCTCCCTGTCGCCGCTTCCACTGGCACCAACATACATTTGCCAATAAGCTGTTTTCTTAATGGCTTCTTCTTTCATTTCCAGCAGTTTTGCCACTGCTTTATCAGAGTCTGTTACCATTGCCGCAGTGGCCGTAACAGTTGGCTTCATTACTCCATTTATCATAGCAATAACAGAAGGAAAAATTAGCACAGCAAAGCCCAACACAAACGGACGAAACAGCGGATAAAAATCAACCGGCTCTGCTCTGGCAATATGCCCCCACACTCTTGACGCAATATACCAGGTGGCTGCAAAGCCAGCAATACCACGGCCGACACCTATTAAACGGCTGCATAGCGGCATCATATCATCGTACAATTTCTCCAACACTTCATGCAGGCTTCGGATGCGGTTTGCCATGCCTTGTGCATCGGCTAAATGAGGAAGTAATACAAATAATAAAGCAAGCACAGTTATTCTCACACACAATTTCATACACACTACTTTATAAAGGGAAAAAATGTCATTTAACCAATCCATGCAATCTTCTGCTCATTTCAATTTCGGTGAGTTCTGCTTTACGTTGCAGTGAAAGCATGTTTGTATTATTGGTAAACTCTTTGAGGAATGAATATTGGTCTTCCACAGACAGATAAATTTTATCAATTGCCTGCAGCCGTTCATCATCACTCATGCGAAGTCTGCCTGATGTAATTACCATTACCAGTTCATCCAGGCTTTGCAGGCTGACTTTAAAGAGGTTGGCATATACTTTGCCGAGGTATTCAATCTCATCAGGTGTAAATTGCTTTTCTTCTTTAAAGCGGTTATACGCCAGTTTATATTCTTTAGCTATCCGAAGTTGATAGCTGATTATATCTGCAATACGTTTATATTTTTTAACTGCCGGGCTTACCTGCATTAAACCATCTAAGAAAGCTTTATGAATGTTGAAATTTCCTTCGGATATATTTTTAACAGCAGTATATCCTTTATTCAGGAGTTTATACCCATCATACATATTCTGCAAAATCTTTTTAAACTGCGCCAGTTTTTCTATATTGAGTAATAGTTGTTGCACTTCTTCACTTTGTGCTTTTAGTTGAAAACTCATACCGCACATAATCAAAATCACAATTAGTTTTTTCATTTTACTCCATTTATAAGTTTAGAACGGTTTATTTCTAATTGCTCATTCAATCGTTGTAGAGATAGCAACCCCATGTCCTCATTAAACGAACAGGCAAAAGAATATTTATCCTGCATGTCCGCATATAAGTTGTCAATCCGCTTTATTCGTTCGTCATCTTTCATTTCCAGTTTGTCCGACGTGGTGACAAGAATTAATTCATCAATTGTTTTCAGGCACTCATCTAACAGCGTATCAAAAACCTGTTTGCAATAATCTAATTCGGTATCGGTAAGTTGTTTTGCTTCCTTTATTTGTGCAAGAGTGAATTTTGCTTCCTTAATGATTTTAATTTGAAAAGTAATAATATCCGCCACTTTTGTGTAACGGCGAATAGCCGGGTTTACATTTTTAAGGTGGTTGTAGAAATCCCGATGCAGGTTAAAGTCGCCGTTCTTTATATTTCTAATAGTGTTAATACCGCTGGTGGCAATGTTATACCCTTTTTTTGCATAGCCGAGGTACACCTGCAAGGCTGCAATTTGCTGCAGCAGGTATTTTTTCTGCGTTGATTGTTGGTTAAGCCATTCGTCAGTAGTTTGAGAATATACATGGTTAATACCGCCAAGTACTACGACTAATAAAAGGATAATATTTTTTCTACTTGCTGTTTTCATTCTTGCTAATTGATTATGATATGCAGCAAATAGTTTTCCAAAAGGAAGTAATTTGGGGTAAGAGGGGTAGTAATATGGTCTTGCTTAAAGAATTTTAGCTAACACAACCTATTGGGTCGGGTTTGCAAAAGACTTTATTTTGTAAATTCGTAAACACATTAATCAGCTGCAACTGCAGGCGCAGCATACACTCAAATAGCTAACTTACAAAATAGAAAAAATGGTAAAGAACTTCAAACCGGCGGAATACAATTCAGTTTCACCTTACTTCATAGTAAACGGTGCTCAAACGTTTATTGACTTAATTAAAACAATTTTTGAAGCAAAAGAACTTAGGCGGTATGATATGCCTGATGGCACAATTATGCATGCAGAAATTCAGATTGACGATTCTGTAATTATGCTGGGCGATTCATCAGAGAAGTTTCCCCCGGTACCTATTGTGATGCATGTGTATGTTCCTGATGTGGATGCAACATTTCAAAAGGCGATTGATGCTGGTTGTGAAGTTGTGGAGACGCCTAAAGAAAGAGAAGGAGACCCGGACAGACGGGCAACATTTAAGGATTTTGCCGGAAATATGTGGTCAATCGGAACACAAAAACATATTTAACAGAAAATGGAAAAAACTATTGCTGCTTATAACAAAGTACAATCCGGGATTGACGGAGAGATTTGCAGCCGTCTAATGGAAATAATTAATAAACATCTGCCGAAAGCGGAAAATAAAATCTGGCATGCACACCCGGTATGGTTTTTAGATGGAAACCCAATTGTGGGCTACAGCAAAATAAAAGCAGGCATAAGGCTTATGTTTTGGAGTGGAGTAAGTTTTGCTGAAGATATGCTGATGGCAGGGACTGGAAAATTTAAAGATGCCTCATTTATTTATACTGACACTGGGCAAATTAAATTAAGCGACCTGAAACGCTGGCTGGGCAAAGCCAAAAAAATTCAGTGGGATTATAAAAATATTGTTAAAAGAAAAGGTGAACTAGTGCGGTTAAAGTAGCTAAGTTAAATGAATAAAATGAAACTACTTAAGTAGTTTCAGCTAATTGATAGCATCATGAAATATTGGTATCAAAAACCCACTAAAGAAATATCCGATTATGTACGAACTGTGCTGATAGTAGAAGGCTTTTCTAAATTAAGCAATACCAAAACCCCACTTGTAACAAATGGAACATCTACACTTTTTTGCCGGACTGAAAAATGTACAAACAAGACTGAAAAAATAGTACAACTAACATTATTTGGTCAATCAACTCCTGCCGAAGCCTTAGAGTTAAGCAAAGGCACTACCCTAATCGTCTATTTATTCAATCCATTTACCGTAACGCCCCTTTTTAATATCTCTGCTGCAAAACTGATTAAATCTCCGGTTGAGCTTGCCAACTGGAATGCTCATAAAACTAATGCACTGAAAACACAATTGACCTATGCTGATACCACTGCAAGAAAGATTGAAATCCTGGATAATTTGTTGATTCATCAACTGGAACAAAATAAAATTGAATGTGAAAGTATTCGTTATGCAACCGATGAAATTATGTGCAATACTGACCCGGAAATTTTGCCAACGATATTGATGAACTTAGGCATCAATGAAAGAACATTTCAGCGACGGTTTAAAAAATATGTAGGAATTACAGCTACTCAATACCGGCGAATTTGCCAGTTTCAACTTTCTTTTTCGCAGGTAAAGGGCAAACATTTTGATACACTTACAGATGTGGCCTATAATAATGGATTTGCTGACCAGAACCATTTTATACGGTCATTTAAAGAGTTTACCCAAATGACTCCTAAAGACTATATAAAGTCAGGCCTAAAGCCAAAAAAGAGATAGTGTCGTTTTCATTCTATTTCACAGGCAACGCTGGTTTTAAATTTGTAAAAAATTAGATAATGAAAGAAATTATAACTCCCTGCATCTGGTTCAATAACCAGGCCGACGAAGCAGCTTCGTTTTACTGTTCTGTACTGGCAAATACAAAAATTGCAGCACAATCACCCTTTGTGACAGAACTGAATATTTCCGGTCATCGGTTTACCCTGTTAAATGGTGGACCAAAGTATCAACCCAATCCTTCAATTTCTTTCTTTTACATCTGCGAAACAATGGAAGAAATACAACAAATCTGGAATTCGTTTGCTGATGGTGGAAAGGTGTTAATACCATTGGATAAATATCCCTGGAGTGAAAAGTATGGATGGGTTACTGACCGTTACGGAATCTCCTGGCAACTTGCATTTGGCAAGATTACTGATGTAGGGCAAAAGATAACCCCCACTTTTTTATTTACCGGTAAGCAATATGGCCAGGCTGAAGAAGCGATGACAGCTTATACCTCTATTTTTAAAGATACCGGAATAGATGGCATTTCCCGGTATGGAGCAAATGATTCACCAGATAAAGGAGGCAAAATAAAGCATGCACAGTTTACATTGAACGGTCAAAAATTTATGATGGAAGAAAGTGCTCAGCCTCACAAATTTATTTTTAGTGAAGGGGTTTCTCTTACTATTCATTGCGAAACTCAAGAAGAGATAGACTATTACTGGCAGAGGCTGACTGAAAGCGGTGAAGAAAGTATGTGTGGGTGGCTGAAAGATAAGTTTGGCGTATCGTGGCAGGTTGTTCCAAATGTGTTGGAGAAAATTATGAATGACCCTGCAAAAGCAGGTAAAGCAGCGCAGGCATTTATGAGTATGCGAAAGCTGGATATTGAGCAAATTGTTCAGGCTTCAATTTCCTGAATACCTGAATGTTTGTTAAACTTATCTTCTTTATTTTTTTACACAAAAAACAATGTTAAAGTATAGCAATTTAATTCTGGCCATTTTAATTGTGATAAGCAATTTTGCTCTTGCACAAGAACAAAAATCAAAAAGTATGGACAGTTCAACAATGACCCTTACAAAAACATTTAATGTACCATTAGAAATGTTGTGGAAAGCATGGAGCCATGCAGATTATGTAAAACAATGGTGGGGCCCGGAAGGCTTTACAGCACCTATGGCAGACATTAATCTTAAAAAAGACAGCACTTCACTTGTATGTATGCGTTCGCCTGATGGATTTGAAATCTATAACAGTTGGACGTATACCCAAATACTACCCATGTACAGCATTGAGTTTGTACAGCACTTTACAGATAAGGATGGGAATAAGTTAAACCCTGCTGCTATCGGGCTACCGCCAGGTATTCCTGAAGCTGTGCCTCATGTTATCCGCTTTGAGGATATGGGTAATGGAGCTACTAAATTAACTGTAACCGAATCAGGATATTCGTCATCACAAGTTGTGGAGATATCTAAAGCCGGTATGCTCCAATGTCTGACTAAAATGGAAAAGTTATTAGAAAAGGAAAAGGCCAATGGAGTACAGAAATCCGTTATTAAGCAGTTAGCAATAAACACTACTCCTGCAAAACTGTGGAAAGTATTGACAAGTCCGGAAGCAATCAAGCAATGGCTTGGTGGTGCAAATACTGAATCGTCGTGGACATCGGGCTCGCCAATAACCTTTACCGGTAATTGGAACGGAAAAGAATATAAAGACAAAGGAGTCGTATTACAGTTTATTCCAGAAAAGGTTTTTCAGTTTAGTTATTGGAGTAGTTTTTCCGGATTGCCAGACAGCACCGAGAATTATTCAATCATCAGGTTAGAAATTGTTCCGAAAGATAAATCGGTCTTGTTGATTTTATCGCAAAGTAATTTTGCTACGGCAACTATGTATGAGCATTCTGCTAAAAATTGGGATGAATCATTACAAGTAATATTAGCATCGTCTGAAAAAAAATAGACCTATTTCCCAATCCCATACAACCTTCTCACATACTCAATCTCACCTCTTTCGTTTGCCCGTTGCAAACTCAACATTTTATTTTGGTTATTGAAATCTTTCAAATCAACATACTGTTGTTCCAGGTTATCAGATACGGTATTTATTATTTCCAATCGTTTGGCATCACTCATTTGTGTGGCAAAAGCATTTACTACCAAAAATAGCTGGTCTATGCTTTTCAGGCTTTCAGCCATCATACCAGAATAGATGTTGTACATATAATCCAATTCATCAGCAGTAAAGTTTTTATCTTGTTTAAATAAAGCCCAGGCGCCTTTGTATTCATTTATCATCTGCACTTGCCTTTCTATTATATCTTTTACCCGGTTGTAATAGGCCAGCGCCGCTTTTACTTTCCATAATTCCTGGAAATAATCATCATAGAGCTTACGCTGCTTTTCCACCCAGTCCTTAATCTCATTCAGCTTCAACTGGCTCATTTTATTTTCCAATGTTTTCTGAGCATTCTGCAGCCAGATGGTTTTGTTCTGCAGCCGCTGCATTTGCAGGTCAAGAGCTTTAATTACTTTTTTAACTGCAGCCTTTATAATTTCTGTAATGGGGTCTTGAGCTTTCAATTCCTGTATTGGCAAGAACATACAGCACATACTCAAACCCACAACTGCCAATAATCTTATCATAATCTCTTATTTTATTTTTTTAAACTTATTGGTTCCATCAAATAGTATTTTCTCTTTTATGTCAAATGAATAGTGGTCTAATGTTTCTGCTTCTTCCAGCAATTTCGTTTCCGTGTTGTAAATTCCCGATGTTTCCTTCACCTTGTATTCAGGAACATTGGCTTCACCTTCCACTTGCCGGATATAGTGCCAGCGGTTTTGAATTTTAAACTCCTTTGCTGCCGGGTTCTGTACGGAGATAATGAGAGTGTCAAATTCTTTTCCAAATTCATTTTGCTCGGTTCTTATGTAAGTACCAGGAATAAAGTCTATGGTAGCATCTTTTTCGAGAGAACTACAGCCTGATAATAAAATCGACCCGATTGCCGTAAGAAGATTGATTAATTTCATAAAAAGAGAATTTAAAGATGATTGAAATAATTTATTTCGTTCCCAAATTGATGCCATTGTTCTCTTTTCTCTCTGCTAAACACATCAATTTTTTTCATTCCCGGATATAATTTCTCCACCATTTCATAAGCAAAGTCAGGCTTTCGGCTATGTTCCCTGGGTTTAGCGGTAAATACGGTTTTGTATGTTCCCCGATACTCCTTTGCCGGATGCAGTAATTGAGGTTTGTAGTACCAAATCAAATATTCATGTGAGTAACGAACGGTAAATGCAGGAGCCACTCCATTTTGTTTATCCCATATCATTCGGCAATGTCTTTTATAATTTCTTTCTATCATGTGTTCTTCACAATCCAGTAAAAATTGTTCAATCGTCCACATAAATACACAATGAGGCATACTACAGCGGCTAAATATTTCTTTATCCAGCAACATAAATATTTCTTTCGTAGGCATGGTGGCATAATTCATTTTACACCCTTGATTTGGTCTTACACTTCGCCTTCCACCTTTTACTTTATCCCATGGCGGGTCAATCATCAGTATTTGGTATGGGCCTTTCAAACCGCCATTCCGTTTTCCTGAGTTCTTTCCAGTCTTATATCTTCTGCCAAAGCCTTAATTCCTTTTTCTATATCTCCCCCAAATTTTGCAGCATAACCCTGTACTTTCACTTTTTCCTTTTCTTCCGTTGTATATGCCAGGTATTCTTCCGGCGACACTTCTGTACGATAAACTTTGCTTAATACTCCACCAAGTGAAATAAAGACCTCTTTATATTTTTTTGTTGGGTCATTGGCTTTATTGATTGATAATACCAATGCCTTTTCTTTTTCGGTCAATCCCAGCAATTCTTGTATCTGGTCAAACTTGTTTTGATACTTACTTTGGTCTAATAATATTTTACAATCACTGTTATTAATAATTGCCTGCTTTACCACTGGAGAAGAAATAATGTCTTCTACTTCCTGAGTAACTACAATCGCTTCACCAAAGAACTTTCGCACTGTTTTAAACAGGTACTTAATATATTCTGCCATACCTTCTTTAGCTATTGCTTTCCAGGCTTCTTCAATCAAAATCATTTTACGAATGCCCTTTAGCTTTCTCATTTTGGAAATAAACACTTCCATGATGATGATGGTTACCACAGGAAAAAGAATGGGATGGTCTTTGATATTATCCAGTTCAAATACTATAAAGCGTTGCTGCAGTAAATCCAGATTCTCTTTTGCATTCAACAGATAATCAAACTCGCCACCTTTGTAATATGGCCGCAGCACATACAGAAAATTGGACACATCAAAATCTTTATCTTTTACATTATCATCTTTCAGCACCGCTACAAAATCATCTTTCAAAAATTCATAGAAACTATCAAAGCAGGGAAATAATTTGTTATCGTTCTCTACTTTCTCAAAATATAGTTGCAGGGCATTTGAAAGAGCCACATACTCACTTCGGTTAAAGGTTTCATTATCTTTTTTCCACAGAGCTAGTAGCAATGTCTTGATACTTTCCTTTTTCTCTGTGTCCAGTATATCACCCTCGCCAATATAAAACGGGTTGAACTTAATGGGTTTGGTTTCCGAATAGGTGAAATAATATCCGTTCACCATGTCACATAAGCCTTTATAGGAATGGCCTACATCTACCAGCACAATATGTGTGCCCTTTTCGTAGTAACTCCTTACCATGTGGTTGGTAAAAAATGATTTTCCGCTGCCGGATGGCCCCAAAATAAACTTGTTTCTATTGGTGCAGATGCCTTTATCCATTGGTTCATCCGAAATATCCACATGGATGGGTTTACCTGAAAGACGGTCGCCCAAACGGATGCCGATGGGGCTGACAGAGGAACGATAATTAGTTTCAAGATTTAAAAAACAACAGGCTTGCGGACTGAAGGTATCGAATGTATCATTCATTGGAAAGTCGGCAGCATTGCCCGGAATACCTGCCCAGAATATTTGTGCCGAACCTTCTGTTTCCAGTTTGGGTGTGCCGTCCATTTGAGTAAGAGCCGAGGAACACAAATTTCTGATGTTCTTCAGTTCCTCCTTATTATTTGTCCATGCCAATAAATTGAAATGGGCTTTTACCGGCAATCGTTGTTCACTGATGGCTTCATTCAAAAAATCATCTGTTGCCTGTTTGCTGATGGCATTTTCTCTGCTGTAAGCAGAAAGTGATTGCAGCCGTAGTCTTTTACTTTCTAATTTCTGCATTGTTTTCTGCACATCCTCAATAAACACATACTGATTGTAAATATGATTGCAGGAAAGCAACTGACCAACAGGTGATGCAAAGCCTACGCTGAATTTTGTTTTATCAGTGGAGTACTTATCATAGTTAATCCTTGAGCCGCACAATGCTGGTACAAATTCTGCGTCTGCCATTGTGTAAAGCTGGCAATGGT
The DNA here is from genome assembly GCA_001464625.1 of Bacteroidia bacterium Ga0077558. Classification (GTDB taxonomy): domain Bacteria; phylum Bacteroidota; class Bacteroidia; order Chitinophagales; family Chitinophagaceae; genus JJ008. The sequence goes on from LNFJ01000004.1 coordinate 22,368, forward strand.
TTTCACCAATCTTCCATTCTGGTTTAAATTCAATATCTCTTAGTACAACAGAATCATTCCCAAGGTTGAGATAACGAAGAACAAAATCAGCCAGGTGTTCATTCTCAATTTGCTTCATACTTACACAAGCACTATCAGTTAGTATTTTTTGAAACTGTCCTACATGGTTCATAAAATCATGAAAGTGTTTCGGCTTTAGGGTTTCTTCCGGCACAATTGTTTTGCGGAGCAGGCTACTGAAAATTGAAGAACCTGACTTTCTATTTGCAGGTTTCTTTGTAAGCATGATATAACAGCGATGGTCTAAGTAAGGCCGTTCATTAAAGAAGCGGTCGCTGCTTCTGGTGAGAAAACTGTTGTCTTCCTGAATAAATGAAGGTTTATATTTTGCTTCAGTAAACCAATCCTGCTTGTGCAGTACACTATTAACCGGTAATACTTTTATAGCTTTTATCCAGGCATGATGAAAAGCCTCGTATTCATCATTACTCATCGTAAACAGTTCGGGCAACTGCACTTCAAACACTATGGTTACATCACCCATTTTAGAGAGGATGGCATTGTGCTCAATGGCATATATAGGTAATATCTCATTCAGATTTTTCATTGAGCAACTGCTTTTTCAATCTCACTTTTGAATAACTTTTTATCACATCAGGCACCGAACGCCGGGCTATCTTTTTCATCATGCCATGTTCACCATAAGTGCGGCTGAGTTTATAGATACGCATAAATAAAGCGGTAGTCAATACAGTAATAAAAGGCAGGCAAAAAAAGATACCCAGGCCGCTGATGTAGAGTATTGCAAATAGTATCAGCAACACCACTAAGCCACCGCCCAGGTACCAGATATATTGGGCTTTGAGCCCTTTAAACTCAATGCTTCGGTTGATGCCTTTGTTGATTTGATAGACGGAGTTGCTCATAAATAGAAGGAAAGCAAATAATTTTCCAAATGTGAGGGGGATGGGGTAAGAGAGGTAGGGCTACTTGTATTTTTCAGTTCTTTAAAATTTTAAAGCCTAAAAAAATATTTGCGCAGTCAAATAACTGCATTATATTTGCAGTCAAATAGCTGCATAAAATGGAAATACGTAGAGATGTTTTTCAGGCAATAGCCGACCCAACACGAAGAGCAATATTGAGTTTAGTTGTTTTACAAGCAATGACACCGGGTGCAATTGCTGAGCAATTTGATTCTTCCCGACAAACGATTTCAAAGCATATTCAAATTCTCACCGAATGTCAATTGCTGAAACAAGAACAAACAGGCCGGGAAATTTATTATCACTTAAACCCCAAAAAAATGAAAGAAATAGCCGACTGGTTAGCACCGTTTACAAGAATGTGGGATGACCGATTTAGCCGTTTGGACAAAGTATTAAATAACTTAAAATCAAAATAAAATGACAACAACTAACAAAACTCAAGTAATAGCGGAAACAGGTAAACAGGAAGTATTCATAATAAGAGAATTTGATGCACCAAGAGAATTGGTATTCAAAGCATTTTGTACACCTGAGATAATGGTACAATTCTATGCGCCTTTTGGATTCAAGATGGAATTCAACTATGCTGATTATAAAAATGGTGGTTCATACAGTTGGTCACATTCTGACGGGGCAGACAAAATATATTGCACATTCAAAGGAGTGATTCATGAAATAGTTTCGCCAGAAAGAATTGTTCAAACCGCAGAGATGGAAGGTTTCCCAGAAGGCGGCCATGTGGTATTAGAAGTTTGCACTTTTGAAACACTTCCTGACAATCGTACCAAGATGATTATCCAGGACATTTGCCGTTCAATTGCTGACCGTGACGAAATGGTAAAAAGCGGTTTTGAAAGTGGTTTGGTCGTAATTTTTGAGCAATTAGATGAATTATTAAAATCTGGTTTGAAGTGACCAGGATAAACTCTATTTGTTAGCATGAAAACAATAAAGACCATAAGCATATAAACATTTAACCAAAGAGATTATGAAGCAAAAAATCCTATTCGTTGTAAGTCTACTGTTCGGGCTTATGTTTGTAAATGCGGGACTGAACAGTTTTTTCAACTACATGCCGATGCCTGAGAAAATGCCTGAAGGTTTGATAAAGACGTTCACTGGAATGATGGAAATCGTGTGGCTGTTGCCACTAATTGGAATTACTCAGATTGTTGGGGGAATACTATTTATCATCCCTAAGTATCGTGCCCTTGCTACGTTGATTATTTTCCCGGTTATGGTAGGCATAGTCCTCACTCATTTAACTGTAGCACCATCAGGTTTGCCGATAGCGCTTATCCTGTTTGCAATTAATATTTGGGTAATTGTAGAAAACCGTAAAAAATATATGCCAATGATAAGGAATAAATGATTCGGTTAATCTTATAAAACAACAGAAAATAGTATGATAAAGACAGAAGATATAACGCACTTTGCTCCAGAACTACATATTCCCAACGGGACAATTGAAATTAATTTTTACAAAAAATTCGGAGCGACTGAAAATTTCTGCCTTCGCAACGACGATGGAAGCATTCACGTTGCTGAATTAGAAATCGACGGGGCTATTTTTCATATACACGAAACAATGCGTGACGCTCTTGAGCCAATAAGTGCTAAAGGAGTAACATCGGTTGTTGGCTTGTTTGTTCCTAATGTAGCGGAAGTAATGCAAAAGGCCATTCAGGCGGGAGCAACAGAAATTAATCCTACAACTGACCACGATTATGGTTACAGACAAGGAATGTTTAAAGACCCGTTTGGACATTATTGGCAAATACAGAAAAAAATCTGATTGAATTATATTTGTCACTCAATAGCAGGATTATTAATTAACTATGTTAACTTTTTTTAGGGCGGGTCAGCATAAAGCCTGTTCGACCTAACAGCAACTGCGACAGAGATTCGTTCGGCTATAAAGATTTGACCAGCGACTCCTTACAATGTTCAAAAACAAACAGAAGCTTAAATAAAATGAACTTGAATAATGTAAAAATGAACGTTATTGAAACAGCTGGTAACGGAATTGTAAATGACTTAACCATTTTTACTTTTACTCAAACAGACAATCTTGTTTCAGCCACCTATTCTGGCGGACAAATACTGAAAGGATATCTGATTGGTACAGTAAAACAAAACAAACTGTCTTTTAGTTATTGCCAATTGCAAACAAACGGGGTAATGGACAATGGCCAGTCAGAGTGCGATATTTTGATTGAGAATGAAAAACTTAAGTTAGTAGAGCATTTTACTTGGGCGTCAAGAAACGGTGAAACAGGAATAAACATTTATCAGGAATTATAATTCTGGCAATAACATGTATATCCACAGAAACACAAGAGCAATGCAAATTAAAGTAATTGACAAATTGGCCTGGATTGAAATAAAAGATAAATTAATTCTTTCAACTAAGTCCTATGGTAAGGACAAGTACTATATTCCAGGAGGAAAAAGAGAAAATGGTGAGACTGACGAGCAGGCTTTGTATCGTGAAATAAAGGAAGAACTAAGCATTGAGATAAAGAAAGACACAATAAAACTGGTTGGAGTTTTTCAAGCCCAAGCTCACGGACATCCAACAGGAACGAACGTAAAAATGACCTGTTATACGGCCGACTTTACGGGGCAATTGAAGGCAGACTCTGAAATTGAAGAAATCAATTGGCTTAATTATTCAGACAAGGATAAAATTTCAGAGGTAGATAAATTAATTTTTGACTTTTTATATGAAAAGGGGTTATTGGATTAGAATTGACCACAACACCAATTGCAGACCTTGTAAGTAATCAAACTAAAAATGGATTGCAACTTGAAAACAGCAACATTTAAAATCGAAATAATGGCACCAATCGAGGAAGTGTGGAAAGCCATTAGCACTACCGAAGGCATGAAGTCTTGGGTGGGATTAAAGATTGATACAGATTGGCAAGTAAATAGTCCGATAGTAATGACTTGCTATGATGAGAAGGGTAAGATTATAGAATATAATGGGAAGAAAGTGATTTTCAAGGGGATAATTGAAATCAAAAAAGAGAAGAAAGAAATAACCTACTCATATCCTGAAAAACGTTTTGGCATCGAAAGGGAGAGCTATATATTAAGTGAGATAGATACAGGCACTACTTGTGTTACACTCATACAAACCTGTACCTCAGAACAAACGGCAAAAAACCAAGAGCAGGGACAGAAACAAGTAATGGAAATATTGAAAACGAGATTAGAAGAGAAATGATTTCAATTAATAAAGCAACAGTGAAAGATGTAAGCTCTATAGTGGAAATTGGTAAAATTTCAGTGGAAGAATCTCACAGAGGCAGCTGTTCTGATGAAGACATGAATGAGTTTCTTGAAAGTAATTATAATAGTGATGCAATTAATGCAGAACTCAATGATATAAATAATATTTACTATATCATTAATTACAACGATAAGCCGGTTGGGTTTTCTAAAATTATTTTAAATGCTAAACATCCAAATATTGTTACAAAAAATGTAACTAAGCTGGACCGAATTTATTTACTTAAAGAATTTTATGGTTTGAAATTAGGTCTTGAACTTTTAAATTTCAATATCGAGCTATCAAAAAATAATAACCAATCGGGTATTTGGTTGTATACCTGGGTTGGCAATAATAGAGCCATTAAGTTTTATCTGAAAGCAGGATTTACAATCATAGGAAGCCATAAATTTTATGTAACTGAAACGCACTATGATGTGAGCCATCAAATGTTTCTCAATTTTTTTTAACCGTAAGTGCTTAAAGTGGTTTTAACTCCTTAACGATGAAAAAACTTGCAAAAATTGGCCGTATTCTCTACGGATTCTCTGTGCTTGAAACAGGCTTGCAAATAGTCTATTTTGAAAAATTCCCCTACTGGTTAATCCCACAGAGCTACACTCAAATATCCGGTTCTAAAATATTTATACTTGGTTTTGGAGTACTGCTTGCAATAACGGGTATTTCCATTTTATTAAACAAATACACTAAGCCTTTTTCAATTATTTCAGGAGCTATACTGCTTTTAACATTTTGCTTTTTATATATTCCTTTCCTGTTTAGTTCCGCTTCAAGATATTTGCACTTGGTAGAATGGGAAAACGCCTTGAAAGAATTAGCTTTTGCCGGTGGAATATTTGTTCTATTCTATCAATTTAAAGAAACAAATGAAACCACACTTCTTAGGTTTTCTAAAAAACTATCCGCTATCGGCTACATATTATTTTCAGTGCCGATACTTTGTTTTGGGTTAGTTCATATTCTACATGCAAAAGATGTTGCCACTTATGTACCCACATGGATGCCAAATCAGTTATTCTGGACATATTTTGCAGGTGTAGCTTTAATTGGTGCAGGTGTTTCAATTTTACTTGATGTAAAAGCAAAATTAATTGCTTCGTTATTAGGCGTAATGTTACTAACTTGGTTTTTAATATTGCACATCCCAAGAGTCATTTCATCACCGGTTGCATACCTAAGCAGTGAAATTACATCAGCCATTTTAGCACTTGCTTATAGCGGTATCACTTTTATGATAGCGGGAAAGGGATTTTCTCCTATTTCCAATCAAGGGAAATAACAACTCCGCTGCAAATTAAGGTAAGCTTATGTTGAACCAAAAATAGTATGCCCATTTCAAACGGAGCTAAACAATATTTAAAACAAATCAGTATGATAGTTCTTAATCCACAATGGCAAGGTTCTGGTTTGATAGATGAGTTAAGAATTGGTACCGAAACGCTTAAAGCCTATTTCAAGGACTATACAATTACAGAGATTCCACTTTCAACCAAGGATTTAAAATAATTGATAATATAAAATCCTTTGAGCCAATTTTAGAACAAACAATTCATTTCGAACAAAGTGTTGAAGAAAGTAAACCAATAAAAATAGCAACAATAGGTGGCGATTGAGCAATTGAGATAATACCCATTTCTTACTTTAATAAATTATATCAGGGTGATGTTTGTATAGTTTATATTGATACCCATGCAGACATAAATACGCCAGATAGTTCGCCAAGTTGAGATTTTCATGGAATGCCACTATGAGTACAATTGGGTGATGGGACCGAAAATTTATCAACTTACTCTTTTCACCATTAAAGATGAGCAATTCTGTTACGTTGTGCTAAGGGGTATGGCTGAACCAGAAAGTGATTCTGTATCTAGTAATAACATGGCAAGAATTCCTGATTGCCTATTTTCAAGTGTTCAAAATAAGGTTAAAGATTATAGCAACGGTTATATTCATCTTGACTTATATGTTTTGGATAAAGCAGAATTTGAGTTTAGTCTTTACCCGAAAGAAAGTAAGGGGCCTTTAATAGATGCCGTTGCCCATCTTATAAGTGATTTAAAAACGAATTATAATGTAGTTGGATTTTGCATTTTGGAATGTCCTACTGAAACAGTTTTGTTGACTATGTTGTTCGGTTGGTTATAAATGCTTTCTGTTTATTATTTCTGCACAATGGGCGATTCGTCTTTCTTTAAATGCTATTCATTTCGTTGGCAAAAAACATATCCCGAATCTCATTATTTTTAAATTCTATTAGCCATCATAGCAAAATGCACAGGGTCAATATGTGACTTTTAGGATGCAAAATGTATTACGCATAAAAAATTACACCCATCTGATTTAAATAATATAAAGTATATGATAAATAGGTTTTACTACGTTAGCATTTTTGTTTTATGTCTTTTATTGTTTTCGTGCAAAAAAGAATTTTCAGACAAGGGTATTGATAAGCTATCTAAACTCTTAAAAAGGATGACGATTGACAGCGATAGTTCGAAGGATAAAGAAATTGAAAAAGAGTATATGAGTCTGTCTGCTGAAGAATATTACATATTTGACAGTCTAAAACAGAAAAGTGAATTAGCCGAGTTGATTGACTCATTTGGATTTTCAAAACAATCAGCATTACAGGAGCTTACTTTTGCCTGGACCTTAAGAGATGTTTTAGAAGAAGAAGCTTTGAAAATTTACAACAGCTTGCCAAATAAGCTAACTATAGACCAAATAAAGAGTGTAGAGACTAAAGTAATCAGTACCGTAATTGATAGGACTCCGATACTGAAAGAAAAGAATAGACAAGTTGGTATTGAAGCTCATTGCAAGTATTTTCACTCAACAGGAAGGTCATGTATACGTCCCAATATTTACTACCGGTATAGAACAGCTTGGGGCTATGCTGACAACGATGTGTGGGCCGCTATCTGTGATTCTGAGCATTGGTATCCGGGTAATTGCCCAAATGGTGTATGGGGGACAGACTATCTTTCACGCAAAGCTATTGAATATTACAGCGGATGCCTTTCAAGATGGTGGACAGGGACAAATACTGGTATATTAATTGGCTTTTTTCCAGTAGCACTTTATGTAAATTCTCCTTCCAGCTTGCGAATGGTAGCGTTTTAAGTTTTAAAATAAGGATTAATTTTGGTCTATACCCTTCAAACCCTCAATCCTTTCATTTTGCCTTCATCTATTTTCTTCTTGGGGAGAAGGCTCTTGCTTGCAATTGAGGTATCAGGTTCTATTTTGAGAACTTGGGCTTCAAGCTTTAGTTCGTTTGAGTTATGTTGTTTAATTTGGTTTTCCTGAATCTTGATAGAAATTTCCCTTTCTAATCTCGAAACCTCTTTCTTCAACTGGCCTAATTCTTCATCTTTATCAAAAGGTTTTGCTACTATTTTTTCCAGCATAGGTATATTTTGCTCCAGTTCCTGCAATGCCTTTTGATATTTTTCTTTAAGGCTTTCTACCCGGTCAATAGCATTTAAAAAGTAACGGGCTGCAAGTTTGGGGTTGTCAATATTAATATGCCCTTGATTCCAAGAATATTTGATGCCGGTCTCTTTGCTTTCTGCATAAAATACATTACTATATTTATATTCAAATAGGCCATTATCTTCATAAGTTTCTTTTTGGCGGCGGATGTATAAATCAAAACCATAGAGGTCGCCGATTCTTTTGTTGTCGTCTTCGCCAATACCAGGTTTCCATGCTGCGTAAAGGCGTATTAAATGATTGCCTATAGCTTCTGCATCTATGCTGCTCAAACTTTGAAGGTTAACGGGATTGATTTTTATCCCTTCTTTATCATACTGTAATTGGCGTTTGTATTGTTTCTCATCTGTACTCAGCTTCTCCAATGTTTGCACTGTTTTACCTTTTTCTTCCTGCAGGTTTTCTAACTTAAACCTCGACCGGAATATTTCTTTATGGTGAGCATTTCGTAAACTTTCAAGTACTGCAATCTTCTTTTCCATTTTTGATTTCTCCAGCAGCGCAGTATCGCCTGATAAGATGGCGATGTATTCAGAAAAGTTCATACCGCTTTTCTCATCAATGCTTCCTTCATCAATCGTTCTTACATTCAGTTCGCAATTCTTCATCTGGCTGATGAAGGTTTGTTTATTCTTCAACAGGTTGAATTTGTAGTTATCCAATGATTGTTCCACTGCATAAATAAAATTCTTCACTTTGTTATTGTAGAATTCTTTGGCAACAATATTTCCCTGCCTTGCACCACGGCCATCTCTTTGTTCCAGTTCAGAAGGTTTCCATGGGATATCAAGATGATGCATGGCAACTACTTTTGCCTGAACATTCAATCCGGTTCCTGCTTTTTCTGTGCTGCCCAATAAAATTCTTATATCACCATTATTCATTTTGCGAAATAACTCCGGCTTCTGCTTGTCTGTCCAGTCGTGAATAAAAGTGATATGCTGAGAAGGTATTTTAAAATCATTGACGAGTTTTTCTTTAAGCGCATCATAAATATTAAATTCATTGGGTTTGGGTGTACCGATATCACAAAACAAAATTTGAGTGCCTTTGTGCTCTTTGCTTTGTTCATAAATCTCTGCTACTTTTCTTGCACAAACATTTACTTTGTTATTTGGATGGTCGCTGTACTTTGCTGAATCAATCAAACGCATATCTGCCGCCATCTTTTTGGCATAGTTGGTGGCAATCAGCATACGGCCTTTATCCTCTTCATCTGTCAGTCTTGGTCTGCCGATTAATTCACCATTGCCTGTTTTGGCAAACTGCATTAATAGTCTTGTAAATCCTTGTTGCTCCGGTGTGGGTGGAATATTGATTAACTGTTCATCAATTTCAGGCTTGTCCAGATTGATATGCTTAGCCGTTTTGTAATCTGTAATCTCGTTATAAAACAAAGCCAGTTCAGGCACTTTTATAAAATGTCTGAATCTTTCCTTAGCAATGATTTCATTTGTAACAGAAAATTCAAAGTCAGTTGTCTTTTTTGCAAACACTGCCGCCCAGGCATCAAAGTTTTCAATTCGCTGCCGTTCCATTTCTTTTGGCCGCAGGTATTTAAATAATAGGTACATCTCAGTAAGACTATTGCTGATTGGTGTGCCAGAAAGAAACGTAACACAGAGGTCGCTGTTAAATCTTGTTTGCAATTCCCGTACAGCAAACAGCATATTCAATGCTTTCTGGCTTCCTTCCTTATTTCCCAGTCCGGCCACTCTATCATGCCTTGTGGTATAAGTAAGGTTTTTAAATTTGTGTGCTTCATCCACAAATAAATGGTCAACACCCAAGTCCCGGAAGTTGATACCAGCATCCTTCTTTTCTTCAATATTCTTTCTTAATTCCTGCAGCTTCACTCCAAGGTTGGTTTTGCGTATCTCCAAACCTTTCAGCATACGCCGGGAAATCTCACCACCCATCTCTTTGATGGTATGTAAATCCCTTTCTACATTGTCCAGTTCTGTTTCAAAAATTTGTTTCTGTATTTCCGGGCTTTGAGGAATTTTTCCAAACTGGTCATGGGTTAGTATGATGCAATCCCAATTATTATTTTTGATTTCATTAAACAGTCGCATTCGTTTAGATGGAGTGAAATCATTTTCATCCGGTGCTAATATTCTTGCATTGGGATAGGCTTTACGATAGGTGTCTGCAATCTGCCGCACATTGGCTTTTAATGCCAGTATCATGGGTTTGTTGGCAATATGCAGTCGCTTCATTTCATTGGCAGCTACTACCATTGTTAAGGTTTTGCCGAGTCCTACTTCATGGTCTATCAATGCACCACGGTTTTGTACAATGCGCCAGACCGAGTTTTTCTGAGAACTGTATAAATCTTCAATATCCAATCTTTTTTTATCTAAACCGGGAAACTGCAAATGACTACCACTATATTCTCTGAGTACATAACAATTGAAAGTATCATTGTATAGGGTTTCTAATTCTTTCTTATCAGCATCTGGTAATTGTTTCAGCCAGTCAATAAAACTATTGCGGATGGATTCTATTTTCTGATGTGCTAATTGTATAGCTTCGCTATCAGGTACTCTCACGGCTTTATCACCAGTTCCAATTTCATAAGTGTAAAAGGGAGTAGTGTTTTCTAAGGCATACTCCAAAAGAGAATCGCCATAAGTTGTTTTTCCACTCTTTGGAGTTACGGCGTATTCCTGATTTATTTTTGCATTGGTAAGCCTTGCTTTTACTTTGAAAGTATCTAAAGATGGGAAATAGTTTACTTCGGTATTCAGTTCAAATAAATGAGAAGCAAAACAGTTGTAATAATCTAATGGTATCCATCTTTCACCCAGGTTAAAATCGAGCAATTCAAAAGGAATTTTCTCTGGCTGTATTCTTTGTAAAGCATGTAGACTTTTGAGCAGTTGAACATTATCAGGATTTTTCTCAACGACTTCTGTAGCTGCTTTTAATTTGAATACCACATTGCCGCTTAACAACTGGTCGGCAGTTTCCCATTGCATTGTGGAAGGATTAAGATAGATATGATTACCCAATGTTTCAACTGTTTCAGGCTCTGTGTTATCAGTGGCAGCAGCAATAAATTCAATATCTACCTTTCCTTTATCGTTTAAGCTTTTTGCCAAAGCTTCTAACGGATTGTCCGTTGTAAATACTTCCTGCTTTGGTACTAAGGATTGAGTGAGTATATCTGCTTTTATGAACTGTTCGCCTTCTTTTCTTTCTACTGATGAAAGTATGGTTAACCCAAAGGCTTCATCTTTTAAAATACGCTGCCGGTTGGTGGACGAGTTTAGTAACCCATAACCTTTTATTAAAGACTCATAGACTTCATTTAGTTCTTTTCTTAAATCATTATGCTCCGTTTGTTCGGTTGTTTCTTTCTCAAACAACTCAAAATACATATCCCTAACCGCAGTGTATTGCTGGTAAAAGCCAAGGTCTTTCTTATCATGCAGGCTGGGAATAAAAACAGGTTTGCCATCATCTGATGCGATGTAAGAAACAAAACCCACACGGTTATTGTGCACAATCAAAGTTCCCTCTTTGTGAATTGGATTGAAATTGTTTAGCCTCTCCAGTTTATCATCATCACCCAATGAAATATGAAACACGGCTTCACCATCATTGTAAAATTGCTGGTCATATTCTTTTAGCTTATTTGTTATGCCAGTTAATTCATGTTGCAGCAGCGCCGCATTCATCCAGTTAGCAGAGAACTGCAACTCTTCAGCATTGGAATAAAGTTTATATACATATTGTTTATAGGCTGTTGATTTGGCAGTCATCAATACAATCAGTTCATGCTCTGGTTTGTCTTTAGTACGGATGATGTTTAAAATTCTTGCTGTCTTTTTTTCAACTACAGTAGCATCGGCAGGATTAATATAAGCCGCAGCCCGGCTAATGGTATTAGAAGAACCTGAATCAAATAAGCCTAACTGAACCGAACTGTTGTCTGGCTTATTTTCAGGCATATCAGTGTAAGTAAGTTGTTTGCCTTTTGGCTTTTCAAGCAGTTTAATTGCCTGGTTTAAATTTTCTGCATTATATCTTTTGTCAAACCCTTCGCTGATAGTTTTGCTTAATGCAGGCGCAATCAAATTAATGTCGCCTGTTTGCCAGATAGTTTCATGTGCTTTGCCATACTGGTCTTTGCCGGGTTTCATTTGATTGCCCAGAATAATTTCAGGATGTAAAACGATGTATTGATTAAGTGAATAATTGCCAAATTCGTTTTGCTGTTCAACTGTATTTAGTAGCTGTTTTTCTTCTTCCGAGAGTGATTGTTTGGTTTGATTTTTTTGAACAATCAGTAAATGGCTTGGAGCTTCTGTGTTGCCTGTTTCCTTCATCAGGTTATCCGGCATTACATTCAGGCTAATGAAATCGGCATGATTGAAAAGATACTCTCTTGCTACCTGGTTAGAGGGGCTGTTCAAAAAAGCATCGGTAGTGATATAAGCCATCAAACCACCATCTTTCAACTTATCAAGTCCTTTTGCAAAAAAGTAATTGTGAATTTTATCCTTCAGTTCTTTTTCCAATATGCTTTCATCGTACACTTTAAAATTGCCAAAGGGAATGTTACTGACTACTAAATCAAACTGTTCATTTTCTGAAGAAGGTGTTTCTTCAAAGCCTTTAATTTGAACAGTAGTATTAACAGGAAATGAACTGCTCAATACAGTTAACACTTTGCCGTTTATAAAATCTTTTTCTACAGCATTTACTGATTGTAAAGATGGAAATGCCGCCGCCGCTTCTGTTATAAAAATACCAGCACCACTGCTGGGTTCGTACATAGCAGTTGGTTCAATATCTTTCTCTTTTAAAACTGCAAATAGTGATTGCGGAATTATTTCGGGAGTATAGAAAGCGGTGAGAATACTGTTGCGGATGGAATCAATTGCCTGTTTATATTCTTTTTCTGTGAGTTGCTGCTGCAATAACTCATGCAGCTCCATTATCTGCGGATGCAGTTTTAAATCTTCCTTCGACGCATTTAATTTTTTCCATTCTTCTTTAGAAGCGTTTGGAAACAGAACTGCTTTTAGTCCACCAAAACCAGCATAGCTTCTTAAAGCAGAAACCTGGTCAGCAGTTAATTGTTTCTCTGCTGACCAGTTTAAGGCAATACGAATAGCCTCAATATTGTCTTTAAGTTTCTGCTGACTGTTGTAACTCATTGCTCACATTTTCAATCACACTGTTATTTTCTAAGTAGTCACTGATTGCTCCACTTATAGCATATCGGATAAAATGGTTATCCTCGTTTTCTTCCGAAAACTTTAAGTCGTTAAACACAGAGTCACAGTAGCCAATCATGTTCACTGTTTCATGTTGCAGCAAACCTGACTGCTGCAGTAATTTATACTCTTGCTCAAACTCGTTTTCAAGAAGATTAATGATGTAGTTGTAACGGGATGGTCGTAATTCGCTTGTCAATTCGTTGATGCAGGCTTCCTCAATGATGTAAGCAGGATGATTGTCTGTTTCCATCTGCTGCCAAAGCGGTTCAACACTATCCACTTTTGTGTAAAGCCATAAACGCAGCTTATCTTCAGCTTCTAATGCAAAAAGTATATCAGGGTTGCTTTCCCTGATATACTCCAACAGTTTACCAATAAGAATTTCTTTCATATGCAAGCTTTTAGACACCAAAGAATGAACGGATAACAGTAGCTACAATAACAAGGAACACACAACTCCCAAACCATGCCGCCGCCACTTTACCGGTATCATGGTCGCCGCTATTCCATTTCTGATAAACTTTTACTGCGCCAATCAGTCCCACAATTGCACCTACGGCATACATCAGGTTTACACCTGCTGCAAAGTAGCTCCGTACTTTACTGTTGGCTTCATTAATACCGGCATTACCGTCTTGTGCCAATGATGCCACTGATATCAGCAGCAGGAGAATACTTGCTGCTGCGCACATCCATTTTCTTTTGTCACTCACTTTTTTCATACTCACTTTATTTTGAAAATTGAAGAATAAAAGAATGCTTCATTAAACTAACCCATCTGCACTTGAGTTTCCTGCGCACAGTTAATGAAGCATTAGTTTTTTAAACCCACATATATTGAATGTCTGCCGCTGTAAATTTTTCAGGATAATATTGAGCAAGCAATCCGGCTATGGCATTTTCTAATCCCAGTTTATGCTCTGCTGAATGTAATCCGGGATATTTTCCCAGTATTATTTTAACTGCAAAGAATATTTCTTCTTTTGGAGCTTCGGGCTTCATTTCAGCCAGGTAAGCATTAGCTTCATCCCAAAATGGCTGGAAAATAACTGTTGCTTCATCTGAATTTCCTTTTGGTAAAAAGTCAACATGATTACTGGCGACATAGTGTTTCTTTATATCAGCCACCTGAATCGCTGTGCTTTTTTCTTCTAATCTTTTTATCCCAATCAGGGAGAGTATTTCCCAACGGAAATATTTAAACCCTACAAAGCAATAATAAAATAGCAGCAAAGTGATTATTGCTGTTACATACTGGTTCCATGAAATCGAGTTAAGCATAAATTGTTTTATTTGACTGAGTAGTACAAATTACTTTCCGAAAAATTATTAAAGCAGGTAAGGCAGGTAGTGCTATCCATCACAGCTTTAAAGTTAATTGTGCCCATTTTTGCAGCATCTCTTTGACCATATTCAGTGTTGCTTTATCCGGGGCATGATACTTTGTTTCTAAACTGCCGAAAGAGATTTCATCTTTCTGCAGCGTTGTAAAAAGCTTTGCTACTGTACGAATCATCGGAGCTACAGTTTTATTGATGATAATTTTATCAGCTACCAAGATGCGAATCAATACGGCCAGCTTCGCAACAGATAACGAAGTTTGTATCTTAGATTCAGGGTCAAGCAACAAATCATTGCCGTTTATTTTTCTATCCTCAAACTCAAGTTGTTTTATCTTGTCGGTAACGCAGTCAAACAATTGTTTCTTTATTGATGGTTGGTGAATATCAAAAGAAACCCCTGATTTCATTTTCAGCTTAGCAATCCGTTCTTTTTCAGATTGCAGGAATAAAATTACTTGCTGACTAGTTTGTAATTTGGGTATTTCAGCTTGTATCAATTCATTCTCGTAATTAATAAAGCAGTCTGAATTAAAGTTATTGTAGATGAATAACTCTCTTACGTAATTCTCAGATAAAGCGGTTGTTGCTGCCTCAATTTCCTGAAGCAGGTATTTTAGATAGCTAATTTTCCGGAAGGTGATGTTGGCTTCGGGTGAAATTAGTGTACCAGTCAGGCATTCTTGCAACGCATTAAGTAGCAGGGAACGATTCAACTTTATTTTCCAATACTCCAATTTTAATTTAGCGCAATTACAAAACTGGTATTTGCGGAATTTTGTAACTCTGCTGTCTCTATCAAATTGCTGATAAAAGAAGTTCTCTATAAATTGTACTACATTCTCTATCTCGTTACAAACATGTCTGAATTCATCCTCTTCTGAAGGGAGACAATCACTCAGATTTATAAGCAAAGCCTGTACTATACGGATGTATTGTTCTTTATCCTGAATAAATGAGCCGGAAATAAATTCATCCATCAGTATAGATGGTACCAGTTCTATATCGGTTCTCAGGCTATTAATTAAATCTTCCTGCGGCAGGCCAGGAAATAGCCAGCCATTGGCATTTTTTAAACTTGTGTCATGATTAAAAAAACTGTACCATTTGCAGAGGGCTTGCTGAACAGTTAATTTTGTATTGGACCCATTACCATTGCACTGAAACAAAAGAGACTTGGGAAATCCAATTTCTTTGGTAAAACCATTTGATTTTGCTGCACTTTCCATAACACACTTTTTTCTTAAAACAGTTGCAAACGGCAAACCAATAACATTACGTTAAGTAGCGTATTTTAGTAAGTAATTCAGCGTATTTTCTGTTTATAATGTGTGTGAATTCACTGATTCACCGGTACAATTCCCAATTTGTTGAGCAGTTCCAGCTTATTAGAAACTTTGACCTTGTCAAAAATATTTTGTACATGTTTGGTTACCGTTCGCTCTGATATGTAAAGGCTTTCGGCAATTTGTTTATAGGAATTTCCTCTGTAAATAAATGTGGCGATTTCTTTTTCTCTATTGGTAAGTTGATATTGTCTGCAGCCTTCCAGTATCCGCTCTTCAGTGGTAAGGCGCTCTAATTCTTTTGTTCTTTTTTCTACTTCTTCCTGAAGTTTTTCATTCCATGAAAGTAATTGCTTTTCTGATGCGATGAGCCGCTGGTGTTCATCTTTTAATTGTTGAATATTTCGCCGCAAGTGCTGTACCAAAAGCAACAGGAATCCAGTATTAGTAATTGAGGCTTCAACAGCTTGCCCGGCATTGAAATAATCAATTACAGGCAGGCATACCCAGGGGGCAAGCCCTAAAAAAGGCACTATTCTGTTTTCTGATGTTTCCATTTTAGTAGCTGAAGTAAGTGTAATCATTACCCAAATGGCATACGAAACAGGTAGTATCAACAGGTTTTTTGCATCAGAAAGATTACCGGTAATACCAAACACAATCATAAACAATAAGTACGGTAACATAAGGAATAGAAAAACTCCTCTGTATGCATGGAATTTCATTTTTTTAAGCCCAAAGGCATGATACACATAATAAGGAAAATAGCAAGGTGTCATAAAGCCGGTGGCGTAGGCTATACTGTTTTGCCAAAAATAGGAGCCTGGTAACTGGGGGTCTGGAAGTAAACCACCCGTTACATTATATACTATAAGTAATAGTAAAAGGAAAATATCAAGATAGCTTATTTTATCATGAGGTCTTGCAAGGCGATGGATGATAAGGTAGAATAGAATGACGAGTTCGATACAAACGAACGCAAATGTAATCAGGTGCATTTGTGTACCCGGTACTAACATAGATTCTCACTTTGGCACATCTCTCTTCAGGCAATATAGCCGATACCCAAAATCGAGTTCCTTATAAATTGTAAATCCAAACTTTTTATACCAAGGAATATTTTCTATAGTGGAAGTTTCGAGGCAGATGGGGCGATTCAGATTATCAGAGTCGGATATAATTTGTTTGATTAATGCCGTACCAACTCCATTTCCTTGTTCCGAAGGTTCTGTTCCAATAAACCACAAGTAGGTAAATGGAATTGCAGGATGACATTTTTTAATTTTAGATTCTCTTTGTAGGGCCTTTCTAATATTGCCAATACCTATTGCCTTAAGAATAAACTGTATATCCCATAAAATACTTTTTATAGTTGTTTTCTTTTTATCCGGGAAAATCACCAAAGCACAGGCTTGCTTATTACTACTGACATAGGTTTTGCCAAATTTGCTGCAAAGCCTGAAGGAATATTTCATCAATTCCTCAATTCTTCGGTGTTTATACCTATCCTGTTTAATGATGTAGTTTACGCTTTTATTTTCTGCAAAGGAGTTTGCAAGAATATTTACCACGAAGTCCTTGTCGGTATAGTCAGCCCTTCTCATTTTAGCAGGCTTTAGTATTCGCTGAGATGTAAAAACGGCAAAAACTGTTCCATTCGTAATTACAAGGCTAAATAAGAAGGTTTGGTGATAAAATATCCTATAGTTTCTCAAAACAGCAGGCCCTTAGTACAGTAAAACCCTTACAGGATAGCTCACTCTATTATCAGCTCAGGCTACTAAAGTACTTGTCGAATAATTCACCAGCAAATTTGCTTTCTTGTTACACAGAATTAGAATATACTGCCAGGCTTTATTGTCAACTCTATTAATTCGCCATTCCGTCTTACAATCAGCTTAATCTTCTCTTTAGCCGACTGAAGAATGGTTTTATATTGCATTATATTGTTGGTGAAATTAGACCCCACACCAATTAATACATCGTCTTTTTTTAATCCGGCCTTCTCAGCCGGTGAGCCAGCCATTACATCATCCACAAAAATTATTCCCTCATCAAAGTAAATTGCAAGCCCGGTATAAGCATAGTCAAATGCGTCACGGTAGTGGCTATTTGGCAATAAATGAATCTCACCTTGCGGATAATTAACTGTTATATTAAATCTTCGCAACAAGTCATTTCCCAACAAGCCACCTACTTTTGGGTATGCTGTTACATTAAATTCATCCTTGTATAGAAAGACGGGCACATTACGAAACCTGTATTTACCTACTTCAAGCATTTTAATTACCGTGAGTCGCATTTGTATTTTGCCGCCCATGCCTTCAGCCTGCGTTAAAACAGGTTTACGGCGGTGTAACAGAATGCTGCTATCTTCTACAAATGCTTCATTCAATAAAAAATTTAATCCTGCGCCGGTATCAAAATAAAAATTATGCTGTAACCTTTTTTTGTCTTTAAATAATAAGTTAACCGTGGGCAGCCTGTTAATCACTGGTTGCAAAATTGCACCGCCTTTTTCATATTGAATTTCTCCAGGAGTATAAACCGATAAGGTTGAGTTGTCGAAATCAATCTTTACAATGTATCGGCTGAAGAAGCTATATCCTATAATACCATCAATTTTCTCTCCGTATACACTAGTTAACACTTCATAGTTATTAACATGAAAATGCAGCTTGTCTATACTAATTCCCGGAAAGTGAAGTTGTTTATTAAACACATAATTCACTTTATGGCTGCCGCCCATTCCGATGATTGTGGTATCTGTTGGGAATGTTTTTATATTATACTTTGCACAGGTAGAAGAATCAAGTGAGATACCGCTGCTACCTGTATCAAGGATAAAATTCAGGGAATCAGAAATTGTCTCAAATTTTGCACTGATAACCATTACTCCGCCGCTATATATCTTAAATGGGAATTTAGTTATCAGCTTTGCTTCGGGAAGTGGTTTTAATAATTCTTGTCCGGCACAGTAAATCTGTGAGTAATTAAAGAGTAATAAGCAATAAATAAATTTCATGCTGGCAGGTAATGACACAAATTATAATTACACAGATACTCATTATCTGTATTCTAATCTTCTTAAATGCTTGTTGCCTTTTCTTTTTAAAACAAGAGTTGAAATAGTACAGGCTTTATTTTCTGTTAAAGATGGGTAAACCATAAATATGGAATCTTCTACATTAAATTCAAAGTCCTCCAATTGCTTAAACAACTGTTTAAAATAAACAACTGCATGCCCGTTATAATGGCCTGTAAACACCCGATAGTGAAGGTTTGTTTCAGTAGTTTGAAATTTACCATAACTCATAATTCCTTCAATCTGCCCCAACAGTTTTTCAGAATTGATATATGCAACAATTATTATTCTCATGTGATGTCAATTAGTGAAGGGGTTAACAAACTGGCATTTTTGCAACCAAACGAAAAGCCACCGTTAACCCCTTTCTTTTACAACCAAAACCACTGCTTGTGGAATTTCTTTATTTACTTTTTACAGGAGTGATATGAGCCTGTACACAGAGCCATTTGCCGTTTTCCTTTACGTATGTGTCTGTATAAACAGAGCTTCCCTGAACAGACTCGCCGTCTACTGTTTTAGTATAAACTGTTCTTGACCTTACCAAAGCCATATCTCCAAAAATGCGTATGTTCTCGTCTGTAATTGAAAAAGATGTATATCCGCTTTTTTTATACCCCGTCGCCCATCCTTTCATATATTCATCCCTGCCCGAAATAGAGCCGTCTGAGTTGATGCATACAAAATCCGGGTGTATAATTTTGTTATGAGCAACTGTATCCATTGTTGTAAAGTTTCTAATAAATTGTGCATTCAGGCTATACAATTCCTTTTCGCTTACGTTAGATGTAGTTTCTGTCATTTGATTTGTTTTTTTATGTGTTGTGGCGGTAAGAGTTGATTGTGCTCCAGATTGATTGCTCAAAAAAACAAGCACAGCGCATATAATTCCAAAATATTTACTTTTCATCATTTGTACATTTATATGTTACACGATATTGATGCCTATAGTTTAGAGATAAACGAGACCTTTCTTTCAGGAATTACGCTTTAAGTTAATCGCAGCTCACTTTCTTGTGTTACTTCGTTTAAAAGTATGAATTACTAAATACCACAAGAAAATTGGCTCTACATACTATAAAAATGATAATTACTGTAAAAGGCAATATTCGTTTTGGTGCCATCAGTAAGTGAAATTATCTAATTGAAAAATTAGTTTTCAATGCATTCTATTAACCACATGAAAAAAGTATCAGACTGCTTTCATAGGCCTTCAATTGTATTTAAGCAGCATTTACATGTTGTTTAAATGCTTTTGTAAATTCTCTAAACATAAAAGGTTGCAGATTACTCTGCAACCTTTACCATTACCCTTAACCTTAACCTAATTTAGAATTAAATACCATTTGTTTTTGTGCATCAACCTCAATTGATTTATTTGTGATACTTAACACCATCCTATATACTCCCCAACTTGTTGTTTAATAATTTGGATTCTGTGTGTAATTGGCATTCTGTTGTGTTTCTGAAAGAGGTATTGGCCAAATAAACCTGAAATCAGCGTAGGGTATAGCCGGAACTATAGTTGTATAAGTAGTTCCACCCGCACCACAGGAATACATAGCAGTTGTTGCAACCCCTGTTCCAATTTTTGCTGGTATGCCTGCTGTACCAAAAGTAGCATCTGTTGCTAAGCGATGAATATCACCCCACCGTTTTCCTTCCGACAGAAACTCTATTCGCCTTTCAACAAGAATTGCACTAATCAAGTTATTCTTGGAAGGAAAATCCAGTAGTACATACTGCTGCGTAGCCGGATTTGCTAAGGACCTGTTTCTAACAGCATTTAGTAAATCTAATGCTCTGGTACTTATACCCGCATCGTTTCTTGCTTCAGCTTCTGACAGCATGAGCAATACTTCAGCGTAGCGTATTTGAGGAGCAGCATCTGTGCTGGTAGCAACATCCTTATACTTTGTTGTAAGGTAGTTGGTAGTTCCTGCTGAAGTATAGGCAACTAAAAGATTTCTGCGTTTATCATCACAACGCCACTGTGGTAAATTAAAAATTATTGGACTGATACGAACTAAACCCCTTCCGCTATTTGCGGGAGTACCCAACATGTTGGCAAGAGCTGCATTTACACCTGCATTATCTGTTGATGCATTACGGATAGAGAAGATACTTTCATCAGAATTCCAGGGAGAAATAAAAGCATCTCCCGGATTGGCCATTAATTTCCATCCACCAATTGGGCTTACATATGGACCTGACCCAGCCGGAACTAATTTATTGCCTTCTGCAATTACACCAGCCCAATCTCCTTTGTGCAGTTTTACCCTCATTTTAATGGCAATAGCAGCCGCTTTTGATGTTCTAAATGTTTTTTCGCTCCCACCCGTAGGGTTTTGAATGGTTACAGGTAAATTAGTTTCTGCGTAGTCAAGGTCTTCCAGAATTTTTGTATAATTTTCAGCTACTGTTTTCCTTGTTAATGCCTTAGCTGCTTCCACTTCTTCATCACTTGCAACTGCAAAATCTCTGTAAATAATTCCAAGTTTCGAACCATTACCATCACTATAAGGCCGGGCATAATTAATTACCAGTTCATGGTGAGCCATTGCCCGTAAGAAACGGCACTCAGCTAAGTATTGATTACCCAATGCTGCACTAATTACGTTTTTACCTACAGCATCACTTACTCCTTTAATCACCAGATTACATCTGTTAATTAACGCATATAATGTATTAAACATAAACTCCTGATTGGCAGAAGTAGAATTGTAAGTTGCCTCATATGTAATCTGATAAAACAGTGCCTGGTTCAGCATATCTTCTCCCCGCATATCTCCCTGTTGAACATTTGCCGCACCGAATGGATAGCCACGAACCTGTCCACCGGCATAAAATCCACTTTGGGCCGCATCATAAACTCCATTCATTGCAGATTCAATTCTCGCTGGTGAAGTAAAAGCAGTAACATCGGTAAATGAATTATACGGTGCTACTTCTAATGTTTTTTTGCAAGAAACAACAGTAAAGCATAAAATGCTTATTGCCAAAAAATTTCGTATGGTTACATTTTTTTTCATTCTTAAATATTTTAATTTTTCAATTCTCATTTAGTATGATTAGAAACCTACATTTAACCCTACAGTAAATGTTCTCAACTGAGGCACCGAGGCGTTGTCTATACCAAGTTCAGAGGTGTTCTCAGGGTCTATGCCGGAATACTTTGTCCACAATCCGAGATTCTGCCCCTGCACATAAAAGCGGATGGATTTAATATGTCCTTTTGAAATTCGCTCAAGCATTGGCTTATCAAAATTGTAGAACAGCATCAGGTTTTGGAATCGCAGAAAATCTCCATTTTCCAGAAACCGTGAGTTCATTTGATTCTGTAGATTAATTACATTATCCCTGCCATAAAACAGTTTCGGAACATCCGTGTTTTTGTTATTAGGTGTCCATCTGTCTAGGATTTCCTTGCCATTATTTACAAAACCCATGCTATTTAAAACTTCCTGCCTTGTAAGGTTGTACACTTTATTACCGCCTGAGAAACGTAAAAATATTTCTGCTCCAAATCCTTTGTACGTAAAAGAGTTTGTAAATCCACCAAACCATGTTGGAACAGGACTTCCTAAAACTTGCCTGTCAGCACCTATTAAAGAAGAGGCAGCTCCTAAGTTTGCGTCGTCTTTACCAATTACGAGATAATACCCCGCTGCTGAAGTAGTGACTGCATTATATTGAACTAATGAACCGTTAGCTTTAACCCACATGGCATTACCATTACCACTATTTACACCTGCATATTCATAGCCATAAAATCCGTTGATAGGCTGCCCCACACGAAGTATATTAAAGTTGCCGTTATTGGGCCCAGGAACAATTTGCTCAGTAACTCCATTCACTAATGACTTAACAACGTTCTTAGAAGTGGTAATATTCAAATTGGCATTCCAGTTAAAATCCTTCTTACGTATCACATCACCTGAAAGGCTAAACTCAAGCCCTTTATTTTCCATAGTACCAATATTTCTGAAAATAAAATTACCAGGAATACCTAATGATGGTGGTGTTTGGGCCTGTAGTACGAGGTCATCATTCTTATTAACAAAATAATCAAATGCAAAGTTGAACCTGTTGTTTAAGAAACTGAAATCAGCTCCTACATCAATTTTCTTATTAGTTTCCCATTGCAAGGAAGGATTGCCCACCAAGTTAATAGCATTACCGGAAACTGCGCCATACGGAGCAGCGCCATATGTACTTAGGAATGGAAACCCGGTTAATGGGTTACCAACCACCGCATAAGAGCCTCTGATTTTTAGTTCATTAATTATTTTATTTAACCCACTGTTCTTCCAGAATTTCTCTTCTGATATTCGCCATCCTATTGAGCCCCCAGGGAAATTACCATATTGTTTACCGGGAGCTAAACTTGAAAGGCCGTCTCTTCTTATTGTGAATTGAGCGAAATACTTGTTCTCATAATCATAAGTAGCCCTTCCAAAAAATGACTGAAACCCTGCTTTTGCAAAATTGCCTGCTGATAATTGTACAGCGTAAGTATTACTGATTAGGTTATCTGATGCGAAAAAAACGTCGGAAAGGCCTGTGCCAGACGCTGTATAAGCCCTGTTAATATCCCTTTGCATCTCAATACCACCTGTTAATCCCACAGTATGTTTTGAAGCAAATGTTTTGTTGTAATTAAAATAATTTTGCCAAACATATCTTGACCGTTGCAGGTGCTGCTGATTTAAAATGCCTCCAGAGCTTCTACCGTCTCCATGAATTGGATTAAGATATGTAAAGTCAGAACCTGTTTGGTAATCTATTGACACTTGTGAACGGACAGATAATCCGCTAAAAGGATTTACCTCAAGAAACGCATTACTGATAATTCTGTACTTATCGCTATTTGCTTTGTTATTATCAAGAACGTACTTAATATTATTATAGTTGTTCTCAATGGTTCTTGTATTTGCATCAGCACCTAAAGCATCACCAGATGGGGTCATGTTGTAGCCAGTCGGATGTGATGGGTTATAAACTCTCACATTAGGCAAAGCCCTTAATGCAGCACCCATTGCACCCGACAATGCGTTTCCGCCATTGTTTTGGTCATTATCTTCAGTACGGCTGATGGTTATGTTATTACCGAATTTTACAAACTTATTTACTTTATGGTCAAAACTTGCCCGCATATTATACCGCTTGGCCGAGTTTGTAAATACAATCCCCTGCTGTTGCAAATAGTTTAATGAAAAATAGTATGTAGTCTTATCATTTCCGCCAGCCAAGGAAAGGGTGTGGCTTTGTGCAGTACCGTTATTTTTAAATACCTGCTCCAACCAGTCTGTATTAGTATTTTCTGAATTCATAAATGCAGCAGCAGGTTGTCCGGCATTTGTAAGTTTTTCATTGGATATCGTAACAAACTCCTGAGCATTTAATAGTTCCGGTTTGTTAAACGCCTGGCTAAATCCGAAATAAGCATCATATGTGACTGACATTTTTCCCGCCCTGCCTTTCTTAGTCGTAATCATCACGACACCGTTAGAAGCTCTTGAGCCAAAGATGGCAGTAGCAGCACCATCCTTTAGCACTTCTATAGATTCAATATCGGCCGGATTAATATCGCTGAGTGGATTGGTATTTGTATTAGCGGATAAACCACCAGATGGAACTGGAATACCATCTACAACAAATAATGGGTCTCGCCCTCCTGTAAGCGAATTCACACCTCTAATGCGAACACGGGGGGCAGCATTTACTAAACCTGTTCCTTGTGTTACCTGCACTCCTGATGCCCGACCTGCCAACATTCTGTCAACACTTGTTGCAGGAGTAGTAGCAATTGACTCACCTGAAATTTTCGTAATGGATGAAGTAACGGTTTTTTTCCTCTGGGTACCGTAGCCAACAACTACTACCTCCTGCAGGTTTTTTTCGATAGTATTTAATACAACAGCAAAGAAGGTTTTGTTGCTAATAGTAACTTCTTCATCAGTGTATCCGGTGAAGCTAAAAACTAAAGCTTTTGCAATTCCTGAAGTGCTTAAGGAAAATGTGCCATCAGCCTTAGTGGTTGTACCTTCATTTGTTCCTTTAACAACTACAGATACTCCCGCCATATTCTGGCCTTTTGCATCTGTTACTTTTCCTGAAATAGTTCGTTGTTCTTGTGCCGAAAGTTGATTTAAGAAACCAACACATAGCAGCAGTAGTAAAATTAGTTTTCTCATTGCATTATGTTTTTGTTAACAGAGCAATGAAAATATTGATATGCTGCACTCTTGTTAGCACTATTCAACAAAGAGCAGTAATGTTAATACCGATAGTAATAAATGCAAGAAAAATGGCATTAGGGATTACATTTTAGTGGTTAGTAATCCTTTTTTGCCCATTGTTATAATGTGTAGATACCGACAAGGTAATTTCTTGTCTTAGAAAAAGTATAGTTAAAAAGAGCAGGTAGTAGAAACCACCTGCGTTGCGACGTGTCTCTTTCTTAAACTAAACGTCACATGAGAAAATCTTACCTTATTGATATTACCACACCACCCAAACTATCTATTATTGGTTCTTCAATCTCTTTGAGTTGTAAAAATAGTTCTGTGCTGCATCATGTTTTGCTCTATTCAACCAGTGAATAAAAAAGTTAGTCATAAGATTTACTGCAAAAGAAAATTGGCATCAATACAGCGTTATGTGATGTCTATCATCTTATAGGTGAATTAGTATAAACGGTAACAAAAAAGTGGTTCGCAATTGAACCACTTTTCATTAGTAAATTATCTTTTGTTAATACCCGGTATTTTGTGTTACCGCTGTATTCGCCAGTATTTCTTTTGCTGGTATTGGCCATACCCATTTATTGCTGGAGTTACTAAGTGAAGTTGCCATTTGTGCATTGGGATTACCTAGTCCAGCAAATGGTCTTGATACGCTTCGTGTAGTTCTTTTTAAATCAAACCACCGATGCCCTTCCAGACAAAGTTCTCTTCTTCGTTCGTTTGCAATTTCATCTTTTAATGCATTGCCACTGTAGCTAGTGTTTGTCCATCCTTGTATTCTTGCAGTTTTCAAAGCATTTAGGTCTGTACTGCCTGCAGCATCCTGGCCACTGGTATTTGCATATGCTTCGGCTCTTATTAAATACATTTCTGCTACCCGGAATACTTTAAAGTTGGTCAAATTATCGGCAGCAGCGCCTTTACCTTTAAACTTCTGAAATGCATAATTATTAATACCGGCAGTGCTGTTTCTGATAAAGAAATATGTATTAAAGCGAACATCGTTCACCCTGTCGTACAAGTTGAGTAGCGATACATGAACACCGAATGTATTTCGGTTTGCCCTGAAGGACATTATATCACCACTAGGGAATGGACTGCCAGGGTCACCAGGGTTATTTTGCACACCCCAAATAACTTCATTTGTATTTGCATCATTCCAAATGCCGGAGAATGTGGCTGCTGATGCAAGAGAAAACTGATTAATACATGCTGTTGAGTGTGTTATGGCAACAGGGTAATCTTTTGCATATAGGGCAACTCTTGCAAATGCGGCTCTTGCACCCCACACATCAATAAAGCCTCTATTAGTACCGGTGTTTACAGGTACATCTACATCTGAAAGCAAGGCAACAGCTCTTGTAAGGTCAGCGTATATGGCATCATATACTTCCTTTACTGAATTTCTGGGGGGAAAAGTTATTTCATTGTCTGTTTTAATTGGTATGCCGGCGTCAGTTGAATTTCTGTCCAGGTTGTTTGCAAAACACTTTACTAAATCAAAATGTGCGATGGCTCTTGCTGCAAGTGCCTGACCAAGAATTCTGTTATACTTCTTGGAATTTTCACTGGCGAATTTATCAATTCCGTTAATAATTACATTGGCCTGCCTGATGGTAAAATATGGTTGTACCCAAACATTCTCCATATATGTTTCATTGGCCAAATATTCCCAATTGCCTAATTTTTGAAAATTTACCAGTGATTCGATAGTTTCATATGCATTATCGGTAGGGGCCTCTGCTGTACAACTGATAAATCCATTATAATAATTTGGCGATGCAAAACTGCCGTACACACCATTTAACTGGCCTGCATAATCATCTAATTTATTAAATGCATTTGTAGTTGTTGATGAGTAAGGCGGTGTTAAATCAAGTTCTCTGTCACACGAAGTAAATATTAAACTAACTACCGCTATAGATAAATATTTTTTTATTGTTGCTCGTTTCATATACTGAATATTTTAATGAATTAAAAAGTAACTCTGATGCCAGTTTGCCATGTTCTGAGAGCCGGGTATTGTGCTCCGGTGAGTAAGGCATTAGGAAACTCAGGGTCACGGCCACGATATTTTGTTGCTACCCATAAATTTGTTCCATTAACATAAAATAAGATACCCCGCAGTTTTAATTTATCTGTTACTGCCTTTGGCAAAGTATAACTAAGGCTTACATTTCTTAGTCGGAGAAATGAATTGTCTTCGAGGAACCTGGTTGTCTCATACCAGAACAGATTCTCACCGGGGTTGTTACCAACAGGCTTGGGGATAGAAGTAATATCACCGGGATTCTTCCATTCTTTCAAGAGGTCAGCATTAATGTTATCGTAATAATAATCGGGATTTTCAAGATTTGCCCTTTCGTTATTATACACCACCGAATTTAGCATATAAGTAAACTGAGCTGAAAGAGCCAATCCTTTATAATCAGCAGCCACTGCAAATCCACCAAAAATATTTGGGTCAGAGGTACCATGTGTTGTCCGGTCATCAAGACTAAATACTTCTGTAGTTGATTTGTCGAGCTTTCGATAAGTGGCATACCCGTTTGCAGGATTAACACCTGTATATTCAACAAGAAAGAGAGTGTTTAACGGTAGCCCTTTTATTGCGGCAATAGAACCATTAATAGCAGTGTCTTTTAAATCAAGTTTTGTTACTACGTTTTTATTGTAAGTAATATTTCCATTGAAACTTACCCGCCAATCATTGTTTTTTACAATATCATAATTCACACTAAACTCAATACCTGAATTTTTTACTGCTCCAATATTAGTTGTAACAGCAGTAAACCCGGTTGACCCAGACAATTGCCTTGGGAAAAATAAATTATCAGTTACTTCATTATAATACTCAACTCCGCCGCTAACCTTGTTTTTGAACAAGCTAAATTCAAGACCTGTATTAAATTTTTTCCTTTCTTCCCACTGAAGATTTGGCAAGTCCAATGAAGTTTGTATTGTACCTATACCTGAATTATATAGTCTTGGGCCTATATTTCCCTGTGAAGCATAGAATTCTATTCCTTCCTGGCTACCTACTGTGCCGTAGCTGATTTTAAATTTAAGATTTGATAACCAGGAACCTCTCACTCTATCCATGAAACTTTCATCGCTTATAATCCAACTTGCACCAACTCCACCAAATTCCGCATACCTCTTCTGTGAGCCAAATCTCGATGACCCATCCTGTCTGATATTTGCATTGACAAAATACCGGTTCTTATATCCATAGTTAGCTACCGCAAAATAAGATTGGAGTCGGGCTTCCTGGCCATTTGCCCTTGTTCTTGGAATAAGGTCAGCACTTACGGTAAAGCCTGCTTCGTTTTGAAAGCGGCTATCCAACAGGAAACCTGTGTAACCATTATTCTCCAGTTTTGTAGCTATGTATTCATAATAAACACCGGCATCAATTGTATGCTCCCCAAAACTATTGGTATAGTTGAAAGAACTTGTACTTGTTGTGCGCCAGTTTTTAAAATTATCTCTTGCAAAAGAGCTGGTACGGTAGTTAGTGCTGGCCCCGCTGGTAGGTCTTGGATTAAACCCACCATTATAGGTTCTTCTATCTGTAAATGCAGTTGTTTCATCAGAATTATAATCAATTCCGTACACTGTTCTAAAGGACAATCCTTTTAGAAAAGGAAATTTATATTCTGCATTTCCTGATGCAACAATCCGCATTTGCCTGGTATTATTATTATTCCAAAAAAGTTGTGTAGTGCCGATTGGCTGAAACGTTTCTGTAATTCTGGGTCTCGTTAAAGTTGTACCACCTGCTACAAAATTACCTGCAGCATTGTAAAACCCAGGTACGAACTCCTGCTCATAGGGATTGGTCCACTGTAAAGCATTTAATGGCGACGCAATACTTGCATTTATTTCAGACGTATTTGAAAAGTCCGAGTAAGATGCAGTACTGTTTAATCCAAAAGAAAAATTACCAGCTTCCTGTGATAAATTAATTCTACCCGTCAAGCGGTCAAAACCTGTGTTTATAATTGTTCCTTCTTGTTTAAAATAATTGATTGAAGCAAAATAGCGGGTCTTATCTGAACCCCCGGAAGCAGAGCCATTCATGCTGTATGTTTTCCCGGTTCTGGTTAAAAGTTTTTGCCAATCGGTATTTATTTTTCGCATTGAATCAATCTCTGCAGCACTGTAGCCTGATAAAGACGAACCGCCCCGCTGTAGCTCATAATCAATTTTTTCATTGGTATTCATTAATCTGAAATCTCTGAACTCAGGAAACTTTGACCACCCTGTATAAGCATCAAACTCCAGTTTTGGTTTCCCTGCAATACCCCGTCTGGTTGTAACAACAATAACGCCATTACCACCACGGGAACCGTAAAGAGAAGAGGCAACCGCATCTTTTAACACAGCAACATTTTCTATGTCATTCGGATTTAATAAGGCAAAATCACCCGCTGCAATTTGAATTCCATCAACAATATAAATCGGTTCTGTAGAGCCTTGTATCGAACCACGACCACGGATGATAGCCGTACCACTGCTACCAGGTTGCCCTGAAGATGCTCTTAATAACAAACCAGGTGTTTGACCTTGTAATACCTGGTCAAACGATGCAATAGGAGTGGTTCTGATATTATCCCCTTTAACAATGCCTGCTGAGCCGGCAAAATTTCGCTTGGATTGCGACTTATAGCCTGTAACAACAACTTCTGACAGTGCCTGATTTTGCCCCCGCACTAATTTTATTTCAAGTTGCATACCTTCTCCAACCAGCACTTCCTGGTCTGTATATCCAACTGATGTTAATACAATTGATTTGGCTGATGAAGGAAGTTGAACAGAAAAACTACCGTCTGGGTTTGTTACTCCAATCCCTCTGCCCCCATACATAATTGTAACAGCACCTAAAGCTGCCCCATCTTTGGAATCACGAACATTTCCGCTGACGGTTTTTTGTTTTTGCTGAGCTTCTGCTTGTGAAAAGCAGATTGCTGAGATAATAAATAGTAAGATTAGTTTTTTCATTGCCTTAGTTTTTGATTAACAGAGCAATGAAAATACCGTGATGCTGCGTTAGTAAAAGTGCTATTCTACTAAACGCACTAAACTACTACCTAAAAAAAATATGTGGCTGAAGTAAGGTTTTAATTCGTTAATTATTGGAGTTGGACCTACGATAAATGCATTATCATAGGTAAACAAGCAATTATACTGGCCAAGATTAGTTCTAAAGTTTAAATTGGCTCCCCAAGCTGGCTTAAAACTAATTCCTTATAGCTTCTGCCAATTGGAATGTGCTGGCCCCCAATTTCTACTTCAATGGCTGTAAATGCATCTATTCTATTCCGGGCAATGATGAATGACCTATGCACCCTTAAAAAGTCGTTTTTAGCTAATTGCTCTTCTATTTCTCCTATCTGAAACTTAGTGAGGTAAGATTTATCTTTTGTTACAATACTGATATATTCTTTTTTGCTTTCAATAAAAAGTATTTCGTCTAAATGTATTTTAATTCTTTTTTTATTTACATTAATAAAAACAAAAGGCCGGTCAGTTGATACTGCAGTTGAAGATGAAAAAAGAATTTCCTGCGGTAATTGATTTCGAAGTTTATTCACTGCCATCAAAAACCTGTTGAAATTAATAGGTTTAACCAGATAATCAACCACATTTAATTCATATCCTTCCACCGCATAATCCCTGTAGGCAGTGGTAATGATAACTTGTGGCGGGTTCTTCAGTGTGCGGAGAAAATCAAGACCTTTCAGGCGGGGCATGTTTATGTCGAGGAATATAACATCAATTTTACTTTTTTGAAGTATATCCATTGCATAGATGGCATCCTTACAAACACTTTTCAATTCGAGAAAAGGTATTTGTTTAATATAATCTTCAAGACCCTCGGCTGCCAGTGCCTCGTCCTCCACAATCATGCAACTATATTTTTCCATAACTATTAAGGTTTATTAAAATGTTTACTGCAAACGTTTTTTCTTTATCTTCTATTTTCAGTTCATGTTCTTTGTACATTAATTCCAGTTGCCGCTTAATATTACACAATCCAATACGGTTATTTTTTTCTTTGACACTACCATTCTCTACAGAGTTTTCAATATTAAAATCGAGGTAACCTTTAGCCAGTTTTATATTTATACTAATAAAAGAATCAAATCTCGATTCGCTAACACCGTGTTTAAATGCATTCTCAATTAACGGCAGTAATATCAATGGAGTGATTTGCCGGGAACCATCATCAATTTCTTTTTCTACATGTACAGAAAGCTTTTCGTTGTACCTTATTTTCTCAAGGTCAATATAATCTTCCATTATTTTAACCTCGTCAGCAATAGAAATAGTTTCTTTCCCTGTTTCATACAGCATAAAACTTAGTAACTCTGAAAGTTTCATGACTACCTCAGGAGTTTTATCAGATTTTTTTCTGGCTAAAACATGGATATTATTTAGTGTGTTAAAAAGAAAGTGAGGGTTTGTTTGATTTTTTAAGAATTTCAGTTCAGCTTGCAGCTTCTCCCGAATAAGTATTTGCTCCCTTTCCATAGCTTCCTTCTCCCTGTTTCTTGCGGCAATCTGCATCCTTAGTAATTTCAGCGTTATACCAATACCGGTAATATATCCCATTTCTAAAAGTGAAATCAATACATTTCGGGCATTAAACAGTGGAACAGTTACGTTTAATTGATAAACATGAGGGTTGATAATATAGTGAAAACTCATCCTGAATAACATGATAGACAGCGCAAGCAAAACACCTATTTCAGTAATGATTAGAATCCAATTTTTCTTATCTGCCAGCATTTTCTTAACTCCGAACAAAACAAAGTAATAAACAATTAATAGCTTGGGCGGTAATACAATTAATGCTGTTTTTATTGCCATCCAATACTGCTCTTGTTCAGATACATCCTTTAAAATTGACTGCATCCAGACATAATGTAGCAGTGCATCTTGTACAAGATAAACAAGCCAGAAGACGATATGGACAACGGGTCGTTTCACCATAACAAAATTCGCTAAAAAATACCTATTTGAAGAAAATGACTACAAACGACCATAATAATCATATGAAATTCCGAAAAAATATTATGAAAAAATTTACAGTATTTGTAACCCTGCTGAAAAATTGAATATTCCAGACTTAGAGTTAATAATTTATACCGTTTTCATTGAAGGGGATACCTTCTCTATGTTATTTCTTTCCTTTCTACCGTATCCTGAAGCTATCAAAAAACTAATACCGCTCATAGCCAGCGCCACAAAGAAGCTTGTCCATTCCGGTTCTATTGTTGGATTTTTAAATACCCTTGGTCCATGTAAAAGAAGTACCCATAGCAGAAACATTAGTCCCAAAAGCGAAAGTGCAAGCCGGGTTTTAAATTTTAGTACAATACTGATTGCACTTGAAAGAAAAGCTGCTTTTACTACATACGACCAAAACACTTTACCCGGTATCCATGAAGGTATAAGTGTAATGATAAATTTCTCGTACATAATATGCTGAATACCGAAGATAAGTATGGCTATGGCAAACAAATAACTACCAACTAGTGCCGCCTTGCCTATTGCAGTACGCCATTTAAACTCTATTGCAGATACAACAGGTAATTTGTCTGCCAGAATAAAAGCCCCGCAACTAAATGCAAGTGTTTCCAGGAATGCAACCCACTCACCTGGGTTGTGCACATTTGACAAAAGCTTTGGTATGTGGGGATATATTAGGAATAGCAAAAATACTATGCCAATTATTGCGGCAGCTAATTTAGCATGTCGGTTGATTATAATACAAACAGCTGCAACGGTCATGATGCCGCCTGTCAGGTAAGCAAGAAAAGCCCTGCCTGTCATAGAAGCTGGTAATGGCATAAACTCACTTGGTAAGCTTCCGGTAGCAAATTGTATTGCCGAAAAACCCAAAATAGCAATGGCGAACAAATATTTTCCTGAGTTAATAACCTGTTGCATGTCTTTTTTATTTATTTCCTTTGTTTACTTTATTTTTTTCCATACTACATCTTCACCTTCTCGTCGCTCCACCATTTTATAACTACCATCATCACTTTTAATAAAAAGAATAGTTACCCTGCCATCTCCATCTCTGAAAAAGACATTTTCAGTTTCCGCCAATAACTCAACTGCTTCCCGGTTAGATTTTCTTGCATAGAGTTTTCCGTTTTCTACATACACTTCACATTTTCTTTCATTACTTAATTCATAAATGCCCGCATATTGTTTAAGAATGCTTTCTGCAATTTTTACTGGCGGTGGGTTCTTGGGTATTTCAAATAATTGCATTGAAATCATTCTCCATTGGCCGTTTTCTTTCAGCCATGTGTCAGACTGGCGGTACTGGGTATGAATTTTCTGGTTGAATAATTCAAGATATTCGTCATTAATAAATGTGATTACTGCAGTATTACCATATATTTTGCACTTAGGTTCTATGATTACTATGCGTCCTGCATACCCCTTTGGCAATGGATTTAGCTCTTCAATCATTTTTTGTTTGCTAATTGCTTCACCGCTTTCCAGTGTAATGATGCAGCTATCATGAAGATGTTTGCTCCATAAAGCCTTGTCGCCTGTAGCAACACCATCCATCAGAGCTTGTTCATACTTTAGAAGTTGCTGGAAGACAGATTCAGTAGACGTTTGAGAAATGGACTGCAATGCAGATAATAGAAAAAAAACAAACATTAATCTCATACCTTTTTATTTTAGAGTGTAAACAGCGGGAAATTTGTAACCGCCATTTGTTATATATGTAATTACTCCCGGTATTTGCTAAACACATAATCCTTTTCTGCTTGTGGAGCATGACAGTTATAACAAGCAGTACCAGCCTTTGCCTGGGTTACTATTCTTTTCTCTTTACTATCTCCGTCAAACTCTTCATATCCCCATCCGCCTGTACTTTTATACTTATCAGTGTCTTTTACCATTACGTCAATAAACTTTCTTTTGCCTTCGGTAATTGTACTTTCATTTTCTACCATTTCAATAAAATCGGCAACAATAACAGACCCGTTTGGAAATTTGCCAGTTTTATAACCTTCCATTGCTTTATCATTCGCATAGATATGATGATAACCCCTTGAGTGCTCCTTGCTTGGGTCTTTCGACGACACAATTGCTGATTTTATATGTGTCCAACTTCTGTATGCCTCAGGATAGGGGACTTCATTATCCACAGTGGTTTTTTTTGTAAACGCTGTTAGAATAAATATTCCTGCTGCAATGACTAAAACAACAAAAGTCTTTTTCATAATCTTAAAATTGAATAGTTAGTAATTTATTTAAAATGAAGTTATTATTTAACATATAGAGTTTTTAGTAAAGTAGATGAAGTCAAGCAAACAACTCCTATAAAGCATTAGTAATGAATAAATTTCGTTTCAGGTAATTTAATCGGTAATTGGTGCAAAATAAACCGTAAAGAGCTGAATTTATTTTTCAATTATTGCTCCTTTCTAAAAAAAATGTATGAAAATATTTTGTGCAACCAATTAATTGCACATATATTTGCAACTGAATGATTGCATATTAAACCCGACACAAATGAGAAGAGATGTTTTTCAAGCAATAGCTGACCCTACCAGAAGAGCAATTCTGGCTCTGATAGCTATACAATCAATGACACCTAATGCATTAGCCGAGCATTTTGACAGCAGCAGGCAGGCTGTTTCAAAACATATTCAAATATTGACCGAATGCCAGCTTGTTAAACAAGAGCAATCCGGAAGAGAAATTTACTATCAATTAAACCCCAAAAAAATGAAAGAAATCGCAGACTGGCTGGAACCATTCCGCAAGTTGTGGGAAGGTCGTTTTGACAAACTTGACAAATTATTAATTAATCTAAAATCCAAAAAAAATGGCAAGTAATAATAAAACACAGATTATAGCGGAAGGCGGCAAGCAAGACCTGTTTATCATCAGGGAATTTGATGCACCCAAAGATTTGGTGTTTAAAGCCTTTAGCACACCGGAAATTTTAGTCCAGTTTTTTGCACCGCATGGTGCAATTATGAAATTCGATTATTGTGACTTTACTGATGGTGGCAAATACCGTTACACACATGAAGACCCTGCTGGAAATTTGCTTTGTGCATTCAAAGGAGCCATACATGAAATAACTGCATCTGAACGGATAATACAGACAGCCGAACTGGAAGGGCTACCAGAAGGGGGGCATGTGATATTGGAAGCGATGACATTCGAATCCCTGCCAGGCGGGAGAACCAGACTAACTATACAGGATGTTTGCCGCTCTGTTGAAGACAGGGATGCAATGGTAAAAAGTGGTATGGAATATGGGTTGACTATAAGCTTTAACCAACTGGATAAATTATTACTAAAAATTTATTAAACCAATTTTATAATAATAAAATTTAAACAAAATGGCACAGCTAAATCCTTATTTAAATTTCTGTAATAATAATTGCCGTGAAGCAATGAATTTTTACAAAGACTGCCTGGGCGGTGAACTAATGCTGCAAACCGTTGGCGAAATGCCGGCAATGGCTGCACAAATGCCCCCGGAGATGAAAGACAGCATTTTACATTCTTCCTTAACAAATGGAGATATTACAATTTTTGCCTCTGACCTTAACCGGGAAAAGGCGGTTAACGGGAATACTGTTCATCTCTGTATTAACTGTCAGAGTGAAGATGAATTAAATTCCTTTTTCACAAAACTATCTGCTGGCGGTAAAGTAACAGAACCAATATCCGATATGCCCTGGGGTGCAAAGTATGGTTCGCTGACTGATAAATTTGGGAAACATTGGCTATTTAATTTCCAGAAAAACTAACTCTCACAACCTTCCTGAAAAGCTATCGCTTGGTTTACTGCGCAGAGCCAGGTGCCGGCTTTTCAGAACTGGTTGATTCAATTACAATTTTTTAATTTTAAAAAGTAATTTATATGAAACAACAAATAAGCAGACGCATTGCGTCAATGATGCTCAGTGCATCCATATTACTGTGCTTGCTTTGTAGTAATAGCTATGCTCAGGAAAATAATTTCAAACAAGTTCAGCCCACAAATAATGGCTATGCACCGGTTAATGGGCTAAAGATTTACTATGAAATATATGGTGAAGGGAAACCCGTTGTACTACTACATGGTGCTTACTTAAGCAGTGATATGAACTGGGGACAATTGATTCCCGAGCTGTCAAAAACAAGAAAAGTAATTACCCTGGAACTACAAGGACATGGAAGAACCGCAGATATCACAAGAGCCATCTCATATCCGGCAATGGCAAATGACGTTGCAGGCGTACTTAAGTACTTAAAAATTGACAGCGCCGATTTTATTGGTTACAGTTTTGGTGGTACAATTGCTTTTCAGCTTGCAATTTCGAACCCCCGGCTTGTGAGTAAACTTATTATTATATCGGCTTCTCATAAGTACGAAGCACTGCTACCTGAAGGAAGAGAAATGCTGAAAGGATTCCAAAATACATTCTTTGATGGTTCGCCACTTATGACGGAGTATAAACGATTGGCACCTGACACAGCACACTGGCATGCTTTTGTTGATAAGATGATACGATTTGATAATACAGCTTTTAATTTGGGTGATGGAAATATTAAAACAATTAAAGCACCCGTATTACTTGTTATGGGAGATAATGATGGTTTTGACCTTACACAAACTATAGCTACTTACAGGCTTTTAGGTGGGGGTGTTTTTGGCGATGTCTCCGGCTTGCCAAAATCCCAGTTGGCAATACTTCCCGGAAAAACACATGTATCTCTAATAATGGACACTGAAAAAATTACAAGCACTATAAGGCCATTTCTTAACGAATAAACCTTAGGTTCGATTTAATTGGCGCAACTTATTCCCAAATCGCCACAGATGGATTTCAGCCGGGGCTTGGTTTCATGCTCTTACTTTTTATATTGTTGATTTTGTCATATTGGCTTTATCATAAAAAAACAACGGCAAAATTTGCTGCTTTTGCCCCAAGTGTGTAAAAGCAGCAATTTGCTGTGATTTTAAAAATGGCAAAATAGGGAAATACTGTAAAGTCAATATTGTTTTCTAACCAGTAAATTTTTAAAAATGAAAGTTCAGCCCCCTAAAACTATTAATGAATATTTGATGCAGTTCCCTGCAGACATTCAAAAGAAACTGGAGCAAATTAGAAAAGCAATTAAAAAAACAGCTCCCGGAGCAGAAGAAGCCATAAAGTATTCAATGCCCGCCTTTGTTTACAATGGCAGTAATCTGGTTTATTTTGCAGCTTATAAAAAACATATTGGTTTTTACCCGGTTCCGGTTGGGGACGCCTTGTATCTGAGTGAAATCAAACCGTACCATAAAACAAAAGGAGCATTACAGTTTCCAGTAGATACACCTGTTCCAATTGCTTTGGTTGTTAAGATAGTTAGGCTACGCATGAAGGAAATTCAAAATTCTTAGAATCTTAATTGTCGGTGATTCTCCAAAAAACACACTTCTTAATTCTTTTCCTACGTTTTCTATTTTTTGTGACAGTATTTAACCTATTTTTTGACCGGATACAGAAGTCGCAGCGCATTAAATACTGCTTGATGAGTTATTGTGGCATGGTCCTCACCAGGTAAGTAATCAAATACTACGCTTACCATTTTACTTTTTGTACTTTTTATCTTATCTGCAAGGAGATTAGCATCAACTTCCATAACATGAGGAGTATTGCCCGGTGCCAATCCTTCTTTGCCAACACCAATATAAATGTCTGTCTTTACCTGAAACGATTCTTTCAGTATTTCAGGTTGGTTGTTTAATAAAGACCCATTATCCCACCAAATACTTGGGCTTATTATGATGTACTTATTAAACAGCAATGGCTTTTTGAAAAGAATTTCAGTAGCCAACAATCCACCTAATGATTGCCCAATGATGGTTCTTTCGGAATTTGTTTTGAATTTTCTTTGAATATGCGGTTGTAATTCCTTTTCAATGAAATTGATGAATTGTTCTGATTTGCCGGTTGTAGGGTATCGCTTCTTATCATCTGCAACACTGGTAGGGTAAGTAAAGTCTCTTTTTCTATCAACGTTAGCTATACCAACAATAATTGATTTAGGTACCCTATCAATCCATGAAAAATTATTAAATTGATATAAGCCTGTAACATGAATAAAATCTTCATCAGCCGAACCATCGAGCAAATACACTACCGGATATTTTACTGTATCATTCCTATTATACCCTTCAGGAAGGTAGATATTTAATATCCGTTTTTCAGAAAGTTCTGTTGATTTAATTTCATCAATTACTCCCAATACAAACGGCCGGGTGCTATCCGCCACTATTTTATTATTGCGAGCCTGTGAAAAAGTTTCAGTGGCAAAGAAAAATAATACTAAAATTGACAAAATTCTCATGATTGTTTTATTTAAAATTATATTACTTACCAAGCTTGTTAATAAGCCAGGTACAAATTTCTTCAACCAACCAGGGTCTTACTTTGCTAAAACCATGGTCGCTTTCTTCTTTTACTATCCACTGGATAGTTGGAAAAATTTTCATTGCATTACTGTAATGAGAAGGGGGAAAAATTTCGTCTTCACCTGCAGTAATCAGTAGAAGTGGTTTAGGCAAAAACTTCTCAATATAACGTTCCAGTAAATGCATCTCACTCCATTGCCGCATTAATTGTTTCCCTGTAATTCCATTTAACATACCTGCAAATGATTCGGCCATCGTATCAGTAAACTGAAAGGCAGAGGGCTCAATTAATGGGCTTATACCAACTATGGCCTGAATACTTTGCTTGTTTGCAGCGCTTAATAATGCAGGATAAGAACCAGTGCTGCCAGCAATCAAAGCGATTCTGCTTTCATCAACCATTTCTTGTTTCCGTACCCATTCAATTGCGGCATCAGTATCCTCGCTTAACCCGTCAATTGAAAAACTCCCAGCTGAGCCCCAACTACCACGAAAATGAAAATATAGGCAGTTCCATCCTACATCCCTAAGCCGGTATGCAACATCCAGGTGTTTCTCCACACCGGGTAAACCATGTAATAAAATAGCTGTTGGCCTTGGCGTATTTCCGTCTGCTTTGTAAAAGCCACCGATAATTCTTTTACCGTTTGAGGTAAAAGATACTCCTTCCAAACCGGCCATATATTTATTTGATTGCATATGCAGTAATTGTCTTTTTGAATAATGACGGCACAAAAACAATTTTTGTTTTTGGATTGTAGCCAATGTCTGCAGTGTAATACTCTTCTTTCCTTGTATCCAGTAATATTTGTTTAGAACCTGACCCTGTAACATAATAAATCACACCTGTCCAACAGCTAACAATAAATTCTCTTTTTCTTACCGGTTCAATTCCGTCAGTGTTATCATCCATTCCTTCACAAATAATTCGTTTGCTTTTCTGTTTATCAATTTCATAAAGAGACCCATTGTCCAGCATGTATAAAAAATTACCGATTACTTTAAGGCCATTAGGTTTTATGAGTTGAGTTAAATACACCGTAGCTGTATTTTTTCCCACTCTGAATATTTTCTTAGCTCTTGGGTCAGAAACATAGACTATTCCCTTTTTATCAACGGCCACATCATTCAGCACAACTGCGCTGTCAATCGCTATTTTCTTAACCACTACACCTTGTTTTATATCTATTACGACAAGTTCAGTAAGGTCAGCAACATACAGGATATTCTTATACCTAGCCATACCTTTTGGAGCATTTAGTCCAGATATCCAATTCAAATCAATTATTTTTCCCTCACTATTTAACTTTGCTATCCCGCCTTTGCCGTCCCGTTCCGCAGGCGAACCATCAATCAAGGAAACAAATAAACTGTTATCATCAGCATTATAAAGAACCGATTCCGGAACAGGCAATATTGTATCGGTAACCCAAACTTTTTGCAATGAATGTTGCGCTGCTATAGTAGAATGCAGGAGCACTGAAAATGATAAAAAGACCATAAAATTTTTCATGCTGTGAATTATTTTATAATAGGTTTCTTGTGTCCAATAGTAAGCTGACCATGTATAGCGCAATGATAAAATGGGCTATACAATATATATTCAGGGTCTTTTAAGTTGGTGATTTTATGAAACTCGTCAATAAGAGTTTGCGAAATATGAAAATCCGCTAACCTAAATTCTATAGCCTTTCCATAAATCTGTGTAAGGTGATAATGGAGATAATTCTTGGTTTTATTCTGCAAAGGGGATTGATAATATGTACTTACATACTTGTTTTCACAAGAAATAAAACCACATTCATTTAGCCATCTGAAAGCATTTTCAGGATGTACTTCAGGTTTCCAGGGGAATTCACTTGACTTTCTTTTTTCATTTGCAATGGATATGTAGTGTTCAATTGTAGTGTATCCGGGTAATAATTCTAACCTTAACCAATTACCATAGAAAATTCCAATTCTACCGCCAGGTTTTAGGATTTTATAAAGTGCTTTTAATGTGGGATAGATTTGTTCCCCAAAATCGTCCGGAAATAGCACATCTGAAAGCCATATAATGTCGAAATAATCATTCTCAAAAGGAAGGTCTTCAAAAAGATTAACATTCTTTAGCGAAACAATTTTCTCAAAATTATTAGTCTTTACAATCTGATGGGCTGCTTCCAGATGAATGTCGGATGCATCAATACCATAAATGATGCCTGTAGAGTTTAATTTTTCAGCGAAATAGCTAAACATTGCGCCAGGGCCACACCCGGCGTCAAGTATTTTAAAACCTCCTTGTATATCTAACAGGTCAACAGCCTGCTGCAAAGAAGGTCTTAAAAATTCTTTGTAAGCTAACTCAGATTGGGAATAATCATGCGTAGTGTAGTTCATTAGCCTAATTTAAGGTTGAAGCAGTTTATGCTCCCAGTTTCCGTTTGCTCTTATCCATAATTGTCTCTGATGAAATCTGCTAGCTTTAAATTCTAAGAGTTCAATTCGCTGCGGAATAATTTTGTATCCGCCCCAATCGTCAGGGCAAGGAATGTCATTGCCTGCATACATAATTTCAGTTTGAATATAAGATGCACTTAACGCATCATAATTAATACATTCGTTGCCTTGCCTGCTTATATGTGATACAATTTTCGATTCCCTGTTTCGGTCGCTAAAATAATTTTCCGCTTCTGCCCTCGAAATTTTAATTGCGTTACCCTGAACTCTGGCCTGCCGTTCTGTAAATGGCCACCAAAATGCTAATGCAACTTTATCATTGGCAGAAATTTCAGTAGCTTTTCTCGACGAATAAGAACCAGTAACAATAAATGATTCGTCTTTAACTTCTTTCAATGAAAGAAACCTGCTGTTGGGAAAACCATCAATCCCAATTGTGGACAGACAACAGGCGGCAGGTAACCTTGTTTTTGTGATTTGCACTTCTTTAAAATACCAAGCCGAAAATTGTTTAATCGGGTTCATTTTGCTACAATTTAAAAAACTTCAGGTTCCCTGTTTATAATAAATGCCCTTTCATGTTTTTCAAACCCAACTTTGGGGTAATATTCCAGCGCATCAGGAACGGATAAAAGTAAAACCATTGAATTGACCCCGACTTTCTCTTTTGTTAAGCGTATCAGTTCTTTACCAATTCCAGCTTTTTTATATCCGCTTCTTACTGCCAGGTCAGCAAGATAGCAAGACCAACAAAAATCTGTAAGCGACCGGGATACGCCGACAAGTAAATCACCATCCCAGGCTGTGATGATGAGATTTGAGTTGTCATACATCTTCTTAATTCTCTCTCTATCTTTGGTTGGGCGGGGCAAGCCGGAATCATCATATAACTCTATAATTGCTTCGGCTGTTGGAGTAATATCAAATTTGTATTCTATAATCATGGTTATGGTTTTATAAAATATTCAATCCCAAATTAAAGGTCTCTCAATGCCGATGGTTCTGTAATAATCTAATAACTGCCCGGTATGAACTGCTTCATGGTATGCAATTCGCAACAGGTAGTCGCCTAACTTTCTTCGTTGATTCTTTTCTGCCCGGATGATTTCGATAGTATTCAAATCTTCATTTGAAAAAGAAGCAACTGTTTCCATGAAATCAATCCTGTAAGTATTTGCAAAGTTAATTTCACTTTGTACATCAGTATATTCCTTTCCTTCCCACGGTGAGGGATAATTACCTAGGTTACCCCGCCGGTTTACAATAACATGAAAATAGTGTTCACTCTCCAACACATGTCGTATCATTTCAAGGCAAGTCATTGCATCCTTGTCTGGCTTCCAATTATAGTGTTCAGGCGGCAAGCCTTGCCATAGTTTTAAGCTTCGCCTGCGGATTTCTTCAAAGTTTAAAAGTATCATTTCGATTTGCTTCATAATTTCCAGATTAAAATCATTTACATTTTTTGAGTCTTAAAATTTCGTTTTAGTAATGAGTAATAGACAGAATCAATAAATTTTCCGTCATAAAATTCATTTTCTTTAAAATGAGCTTCTTTTATAAAGTTATTCTTGATTAGTGGCTTTTCTGAAGCAATATTGTTAGGGTCAATAATTGCCTCAACAGAATGCAGGTTCAGTTGGTTAAACGCATATTCTAATACTAAATGAATAGCTTCTGTTGCTATACCTTTTTTGTGAAATGCAGGTAAAAGAATATACCCAATCTCTGCCCGGTAATGCTCCGGTTTAATGCGATACAAACCAATAGTTCCAATAAGTGTTGAATTCCCATTTAATGTAATTCCCCATTGAGCTGCTTCATTCGAAATAATTTTATCATTAACCGCCTTAATATATTTATAGGCTCCTTCTTCATTTTCGATAATGGGCAGTGGAACATATTGCAGCAAGTCCTTATTGCCCCGGAGTGCAAGCACCTGCTTTACGTCATCATTAACAACCCTGCGTAAATGCAACCTGTCTGATTTTAAATACTGTAATGGCTCAATTTTAAGTTCCAGCATATCAACAAATATTTCTAAACTATTAGTAAAAACTGTTTAAATAAAATCAACTATCATTTTCTCATTCGTAAATTACTATCAACCGAAATTTTCCCCGGCCCATTCAATAAAAGAAATAAAGCTCCCACCAACATTACCAATGCAGGAAATGCCCCATCATAGGGTTTCCCCAA
This sequence comes from Bacteroidia bacterium Ga0077558, assembly GCA_001464625.1. Classification (GTDB taxonomy): domain Bacteria; phylum Bacteroidota; class Bacteroidia; order Chitinophagales; family Chitinophagaceae; genus JJ008. The sequence goes on from LNFJ01000004.1 coordinate 65,422, forward strand.
ATGTACAATCGCCAATGCACAGACAAATACAACAACCATAATAACTGCGGCGGTACGGGTAAAAAGGCCAAGAATAAACAGGCAACCACAGATGGCTTCTGACCAGGCGGTAAGCGGAGCAGTAAATGATGCAACAGGTATACCCTGTGACTTAAAAAATCCAACTACACCTGCCATAGCCTTACTGCTAAAGAGAACACCATGCACCGCATATAAAAGATGAAATCCTACAAGTAACCTTATAAAAAGTGGAGCCAGCGAATTTTGGTTCCCGAAAACAGTACTGAGTTTTGTTTCAATTTTTTTCATTTGTTGATTGTTTTTAGTCAATAGTAATATATGTGGTTTAGAGAACTTATAATTGATGCCAAATAATCATATACCAGTAATTATTGGGGTTTAAGTAATTTCAAAATCCATTCTCTTAATTCACTATTCAATTGCCCTGAAAAAGCAAGGTTTTTAGTCGAACCGGTATAACACTTTTCGGCTATTCTAAACGAGTGGTCTGCACCAGAAATAATACGTACTGATATATTTGCCGGAACTTTACCGCTAAAAATATTTTTAATTTTCTCTATTGAGCGGTCAGCATAAACCAGTTCATCATTCTGCCCAAAGAAAAAAACGAATGGTGTTTTAATCGTTTCTATTATATCCCAGGGTTCATACCCCTGAATTCTCCTTGAGTGCAACCTGTCTTTATTAAATGAAGTATCACTTACCGGGTTAACATGCTCCTCATAAGTTTTCAATACAGCTTTTTGTACCGCTGTACTACTATCAAAACCCTTACATAAAAATTCACTCGTCGCAGATTGAACATCCTGCTCAAACACATTAGTTGCGGGGCCCGCCAGACTAATGGCCCCTTTAATTTCCTCGCCATATTTACTGGCAACAATCTGTGTATGCCAACCGCCCTGACTATGCCCAATTACAAAAACATTTGACGTATCAAAAGGAAAGTGCTTTTTTGCGTACCGTACGGCTTCTATTGCATTCCGGGCTTGCATAAAAAAATCTTCCTTATACCATGCACCGGTTGATAACCCAATACCTGGTTTATCAAAATTGAGTATTGCAAAGTCATTTATAAATGTCTGCTCAATTGTATTTGCAAGCCATCTTTTGTAATTAGTACGATAGCTTGATTCTCCTGAGCCCGGCAGAAATACAATCAGCGGTGGTCGCTTTTCCCCTTTAGGTAATGTGACTTTGCCGTGCAGAATATTATCACCAGAAATAAATTTGAAATGTATAGAATCTATATCCTGCGCATAAGTGCTCATACAAGCTGATAGCACTAAACAGATGAGTATGATTATCTTTCTTTTCATTATTAATTTTTCCTTTCTTGTTTAATTTAGCATGAAAATGGATTATAAACAGATACCCTCTTATCACTGTCATAGACCCAAAATATTTTTACAAATAATATTTTATTTCAACGAAGCCAAATCAATCACAAATCTATAATGTACATCACCATTAACTATTCTGTTGTACGCCTTATTAATGTCTTGAATGGCAATTAATTCCACATCGGCTACTATGTTTTTTTCGGCACAGTAATCGAGCATTTCCTGGGTTTCTTTTATGCCGCCTATTTTGGAGCCAATAATACTTCTTCTATTGTTTACCAAAGCAAAAGGACTGGTTTTAGGTGGCGCAGCTGGTAACCCTACAACTAATAATTTCCCATTAAGGTCTAATAAATTTAAGTACATATCATAATCATGATTCGCTGAAACTGTATTTAAAATAACATCGAAATAATTGCGACTTTTTTTCATTTGTTCAGCATCGGTAGTCAATAAAAAATGATGAGCCCCAAGTTTTTTTGCATCGGCTTCTTTCTCTGGGGATGTACTAAGTACAGTAACTTCGGCGCCAAACGAAGATGCAAATTTTACACCCATATGGCCTAAACCACCAAGACCAACAACACCAACTTTCATACCTGCACTTACACCTGCATAGCGCAACGGCGAGTAGGTAGTAATGCCCGCACAAAGCAATGGTGCCACAGCTTTCAAATCTAATTGAGCAGATACTTTTAATACATAATTTGCGTCAACAACAATTTGTGTAGAGTAACCGCCTTGTGTTATAGTTACACCATCTCTTTCCAGTTCGCTGTACGTACCCGTCATTCCTTCTTCACAATAATTCTCAAAATCATTTTTACAATTCTTACATGTTTTGCAACTGTCTACAAAAACACCAACTCCTGCTGTGTCACCTATTTTAAATTTGGTAACATCTGCTCCAACTGCTTTTACTTTTCCTACGATTTCATGTCCGGGAACTAATGGGTATCTTGCACCAGGCCAATCGCCTTTTACCAAGTGTATATCGCTATGACATATACCGCAATACAATATGTCAATTAGTACATCATTAGCTTTTAAATCTCTACGATTAAATTCAAAAGGAGCTAAGTCATCATTTGCATTATACGCAGCATAAGCTTTGGTATTGTTCATTTTTTATTTTTTAAATAGTTTCATATTAACAAAGGAGTCTCAAAACAAACTTGTTCTTAAAAATTCAGGTTATAGTCTTTATTTCTGAGGATTATTACTGCTAAATGAATCACGGTGCATTTTCCAACCCTCTTTGGTTCTTTTCCATAACACCAGGTATTTAAACTTATCATAGACCTTACCATTAACATCATAGACTTCACCTATTCCTTCTTCAGTAACATAATCGTCTCCATTCCCATAAACATTTGTAGTAATGAATTTACCGCCCCTTCTCCCTATATCGTAAGCAGCTCTAAAGAATTTTTCAAGTGCATCTCTCCCGCATGCAATTGGCTTATTTCCAGGCATAAGACAAGCATCTGCTGTATAACAGTTTATTAAGATTGAAGAATCGTTTTTCTCAAATGAAGTAAAAAAAACTGCATTACTTGCTGCAATTGCTTTTTTAGCCTCTTCTAACAATTGCTCATTTTGATTTTTTTTAGATTGAGCATTGATAATGAATGGTGATAATGTTAAAAATACAATTACCACTAGTTTTGTGATTTGTGCCATTTTGTTTTATGATTTTATAGTTAATCTTTATTCTCTTTTAATAAGTCATCGTTCACCACACCTTTTTTCTTAGATACTTCTCCTTTTAGTTTTCCAAAATTCCATAGAAAGAAAATTCCCACATTCCGCCACGGTGTAGTGCTTGTAGTGGTTATTCTAAATGAAGGGTCTTTTATTCTTGTTGTAAAATCAAACTCTTTATTAAAAAATGAAAATAGCTGAAGCCTGGCAGTCAATTTTTCTTTAAAAAATTTGCTATTGATTGCAGAGCCATAAAAATAAACAAATGGAAAAGTGGTTTGGATGCCTATGGGAGACCGGGCAAAACCTGTAAATGCTGAAAGAGTTAGTTTCTTAGTAATATTGAACCGGCTGGACATGGTTGCATTACCAGTAATTCCGCTGTTTTGAATGGCCAGGTTGAGTTTGTTGGAAATATCGGTATAATTCACACTTCCATTGAAAGACAAATCCCACTTTGTAGTAATTTTTGTACTAAAATTTCCATTTAAAGTAAGCAGGAATTGCCGGCCAATATTAGCACTGGTAGTTTTGGTAACTCCGGTGTTTCTATCAAAAACTGAAAGCGAAGTGATAGCATTATTGCTAAAGCTTCCTGTTAAAGTAAGGCCGACAAAAGTATTGCCTTTACTAAACCTGTTTTGAGCAGAAAGGGTATGGAATATCTGTGGGCCGAGGTCTGGGTTACCAAATGAAACATTGAGTGTATCGTTGTTATTTACAAAAGGGTTAAGATTTGTAATAAATGGCCGTTGTAATCTTTTATTATAAGCTACTATCAGGCTATACAAGTCTGTTATTTTAAACGATGCCTGTATATTAGGAAAAAAATTGGTATAGCTCTGCCTGATGGAAGTCGCCGAAGAAGTAAAATTTCCCTGCACTTCGGTATGTTCTACTCTGCCACCCAAGCGAATGCCAGTTTTGTTTATCTTGAAATTATAAATACCATAAGCTCCATAAACATTTTGTGTATAATCAAAATAATTAGTGTTACCGAGGTCAGTTATATATTCGTCAGCAGAATTAAATTTAACCCTGCTGCCAAAATCTGAAAAAGCTTTACGGAAAATAAACTTTACACCTGTTTCAAATTTTTCGTTATTCCGAAAAGGATGTATGTAGTCACTTTGCAAAGTATATTCTTTATTATCAGCATAGCTTTTGTTCATTATAAACCTTCCTTTGCCTGTGGCCTTGTCTATCTGAGAACTTACAGGGTCTGTTTCGTTGTTTCCAGACTCCATGTTTAGCCTTACTGAAAACTCTTTATCAGATTCCTTTTTGAATTTGTTTATAAAATCGGTACCTATATTGAAACTCTTTCCTATAAATCCTGTGTTTACTTCAAAATCACTCTGTGCCGCCGAACCACCTGTGAATTGTGCAACTATAAGCTGAGTAGCCTCAGTTTTTATATCCCTGTTATCGAAAGAACCAAAAACAGAAATTGCAGAGAGACTATCTATTTCATAATTAAGCTCAGAAGTACCAGAATATAAATTCCCTTTTGTTAATGAGTTGCCCAGAGAAACCCTGTTAATAAGGGAAGCTGTTTCTACCGGTATAATTTCTTGTAAAGTTTTAGCCCGGTTTTCAAAACCGCCTTGAGTAAGATTTAGCACAAACCCAACTTTGCCAAACTTTGCATTTATATTTTCTACTGATTGCCATGAATTATTTGGTGTTCTTGTAAAGAATGAAGCAAACCCATTTACACCCTTAACTTTTTTTGTAGTAATGATATTGATAATGCCACCCGTACCTTCTGCATCATATTTTGATGAAGGCGAAGTGATGACTTCAATTTTTGAAATTACCACACCGGGAAATGACTTCAGTGCATCCTTTACATTCCTGGAGAAAAGAGCTGTTTCCTTGCCATTCAAGAGTACTTTGAAATTTGACTGGCCATTTACCAGTACATTACCATCTCCATCTACAGTAACAAACGGAACCCTTCGGAGTATGTCAGTTGCTGTTTCAGCTTTTGCATCAGGGTCGTTTGCCGCATTGTAAATAATCTTATCGTCCTTTTGTTCAATCAATGGTTTTTTGGCAACTACTGTTATCTCTTGTAATGTATTTTTTGATGGGGCCAATAATATTATTTGAGCAGTTTTGTAATAATCATTAGTAGTTGTTATGCTTCTTCCGAGATAGCCAATATGGCTTACATCGATTACATAACTGGTCGTGTCTGTACCTATGAAAGAAAAAGTACCAGCGGAATCTGTGTAAATTACTTTCAGTGGATTAGTTATTTGAGTTGACTGATAAATTCTCACTGTAGCAAGATTGAGTACTTTAGAAGATATGCTGTCTTTAACAACTCCATGTATAGTTACTTTGGTTTGAGCCTTTAGATTAGTGTAAGACAGGATAAACAATAATAAAAACAGGGCCTTTAAAGAAAATTTCATACTATTTTAGTTTGCAAAAAAAGGACGGCTTGTCAATAATATTGTTACAAAAATCAACAGACACCATATTTCGTAATATGAACGACTGAAACAATAGAGATTTATCACTATCAATCAATTTCAATCTTTATTCTTCTATAAGGTTAATTTCCAGTGAATACTTCTTGGCTATTTCTATTACACCTTCAGTATCAATAGTTCCATTATAGCTTTCTGCTCTTAAAATTCTGTCACAATCAGCAAGGTCAAAATTGAAACGACAGGTTGGAAACTGTTGCCGCAGTTTATTTACTATATGACTAGCTTTATTCGCATCTTCAACATTAGTTTTAAAAATTTCTACCACATCATTTAATTATTCTATTGGCAATTGTAATACCGTAAGGATAACAATACGTTAAGCTGCTATAATCCCTTCCGATTTTGTCTGCATTCCATTGTATCTACCACGACTTTAAAATCATAAAAGTGTATTCTGCCCAATCATTTTCCACATTATTATAAGTTATCGGGCTGATTAATTTTATATATTCTCCCAAAAAACGTCTAAGCAAAAATATTTCGCTATAGGTTTATTATCATACCATTCAACATAGAGCGGTGTGTTACTTATGAATAACTTTAGTATTTCAAAAATTGCTGTTTATAATATTTTTTCTGCTGTTTAGAAGTTTTTACTCTGGTATTGCCGATGCGGCAGATTTACTATTGCTGTTTAAGCGAAATTTATAGTTTTATGAATGCTTCAATACTCTCTCAAATAATTATACGAACCGAACTGAGACCGGGTGATTTAGGTTACATTGTTTATCGTCACGCAAAAATATTTTGGAATGAAAATTCTTATGGTCTGGACAATGAGAAATATGTAATGTCAGCCATGTTGGAATTCTATGAGGGCTACCTGCTCAAGCAAAACAGAATATGGCTGTGTGAAAATAATGGGCAGATAATTGGTTCAATTGCATTGGTTCATCGTTCACCAGAAACAGCTCAGTTACGATTCTTCCTTATTGAACCATCATACCGGGGCATGGGGATTGGCAAAAGGTTGTTGTCCCTTTTTCTAACTGACCTATCGGATTCTGGATACAAAAATTGTTATTTATGGACTACAGATGAATTAGAAATAGCAGCTTCGCTATATGAAGGTTTTGGCTTCAAAATAGTTGAAGAAAAGAGGAGCAAAACACTTGGCAAATCAGTTATAGAACAGCGATATGAATTATTACTTCACCAAATAAATAATTATCAAATAATCAAAAAATGAAAAAGAACATACTATCTTTTATTCTCCTGCTTTTTTTAGCAGCCTGTAATTCAAATAAAAAAAATAGTATTAAAGAAGTACCAGACGAAGTAAAAAAAGCCATCGCAGAAAGTAATACTGTTTACTGGCAGGCATTTGCAAAAGGCGACTCCTCTTTGTTTATTGAACGGTATGCTGCTGATGCTTGTATTATGCCACCAAATACGTCTGCTATGTGCGGTATAACTGCAGCTCCTGCTTTTTATAATGTCGCCTATCATCAAATGGGCATAAGAAACGGTAAATTCATCACCACTGAAATCTTTCCTGGAAATGAAGAATATGTAACTGAAAATGGATTGTTTGAATTGAGAGATTCAACCAATAAATTAATAAATAACGGGAAATACCTTGTACTATGGAAGAAAACAAATAAAGGCTGGCAGATGTTCAGAGATTGCTTTAGCAGCAATAACCCACTACCAAATACAAAATGAAATTTGACAAGTAGCTATATATAATACAAAATTTAATACTAAGCCCCCTTGTTGAATACCCTTTAGAGAATTGAAGTCTCTTCAATTGTTAGTATCCAAAATAAATAAACTTAAAATGAGAAAATATTTCTTTGCTCTGTTACTAAATACAATTTTATTCAGTTCTCAAGGCCAGAATAATCAACAGAATATATTTACAACTGATGTCACCAATTTTTGGGTGGCATTTGATAATATCCAAACTACAACTGACAGTGTCAAAAAAATAGAGTTTATTAAGTCCTTGTATATTGACAAAGGCACCGAAGGCTTGAAAGCATTTATGAAGCTAAGGAATATTACCTCGGAGTTGTTAGTAAGTGTCATTCAGAAATATCCAAAGTTTTGGGCATCCGTTCGCCCGGCTACATTGGCTTTAAAGGAAAAAGAGACGACTCTTGAGGCGAACATTGCTAAATTCAAAAAGCTTTACCCCGATTTTAAAGAAGCCAAAATATATTTTACTATCAGTGCTTTACGCTCAGGCGGCACCACCATGAAAGATATGGTCTTAATCGGAAGTGAAATGGCAGTAGGAAATATTACAACGGATGTGTCGGAATTCACTAATAAGCGATACGAAAATTTCTTTAAAACTCAGAAGGAAGACAATATAGTTCAGTTTGTAATTCATGAATATGTGCATACCCAGCAGAAGGGAGAAGGTAAAACTGTTTTAGGGCAATCTATTTGCGAAGGTGCTTGTGATTTTATAACTGAACTTACGTTGGGAGTTCCGCTTAAACTTCCTTATCTGGAGTATGGGCGGTTACATGAAACAGAACTGAAAGAACAGTTTAAAAAGGAAATGTTTGACACAACATTTACCAATTGGATGTATAACGGAAGCACAACCAAAACTGTTGGTGATTTAGGATATTTTATGGGTTACACAATTTGCAAGGCTTACTATAAAAATGCTAAGAACAAGAAAAAAGCAATTAAAAAAATTATAGAACTTGAATATTATAATTTGGAAGCGGTTAAGATATTTTTACGAAAATCGAAATACTATAATATCTAAAAACCAAAACATCCTTTTACATTCGTTTTCGATATACCCCCATTGCAAAAAAATATGCTACAAGCATAATGCCGATACACCAGGCGAGAGCAATCCAAATTTCATTGCCTACCGGCTGATTTGAAAGTAGTGAACGTACTGTTTCCACTATAGAAGTTACGGGTTGATTTTCGGCAAATGCCCGAACCGGCCCAGGCATGGTTTCGGTTGGTACAAATGCAGAGCTGATTAATGGTAATAAATGAATAGGATAAGCAATAACAGCCGCACCATCTACTGATTTTGCAGATAAGCCGGGAATCACTGCAATCCATGTCAACGCCAGCGTAAAAAATATCAATATGCCAAAAACGGCAAGCCATGATACTATACTTGCATCTGAACGAAAGCCCATAATGAGTGCTACGAGAATGATTACTACTAATGAAATCATATTAGACACTAATGATGTCAACACATGCCCCCAGAGTGCTGCAGAACGGGCAATTGGCATAGAATGAAACCTCTCGAAAATGCCCCGTTGTTTATCCATAAACAGGCGGTAAGACACATAGCCTATCCCGTTTGCAATAGCAATTATTAGTACTCCCGGTAGTAAATAATTTACATAGTTATCCGAGCCTGATTGAATAGCGCCGCCTAAGACGTAAACAAAAATCAGCATGAGTGCAAGAGGCATGATTGTAACAGTGATGATAGTATCAAGGCTACGGAAAGTATGGCGCATTGAACGTCCAACCATAACGCTTAAATCGTTAAGAAAATAGTTATTTGTCGTTTTCATTTAGTCTTCCCCCTTTTTATTTATGATTGCAAGAAATATTTCTTCCAATGTGGGTTGTTTTTCGATGTATTCAACTTTTGATTTAGGAAAGAGTTTTTTTAGTCCCAAAAATGTACCGCTCACAACAATTCTGCCTTCATGAAGAATAGCAATTCTATCAGCCAGGTGTTCTGCCTCATCTAAATACTGCGTAGTCAGGAATACAGTTGTACCGTTACTGGAAAGTTCCTTTATTACTTTCCAAAACTCAATGCGAACTTCCGGGTCAAGCCCGGTAGTTGGCTCATCAAGAAAAACGATTTGCGGGTCGCCTACCAGGCTCATGGCAATGTCGAGTCTTCTTCGCATCCCTCCAGAATAGGCAGAAACTCTACGGTCAGCCGCATCAGAAATACCGAAACGAATAAGCAAATTTTCTGCAATTTCAACCGGTTTAGAAAGATGCCTTAGTTTGGCAATCATAATAAGATTTTCTTTTCCGGTTAATATTTCATCAACCGCAGCAAATTGTCCTGTCAGGCTAATTGATTGTCTCACACTATCGGAATTTAATACTATATCAAATCCGTTTACAAGAGCATTTCCACTGTCTTGTTTTAGCAGTGTGGAAAGGATTTTTACAATTGTGGTTTTACCTGCCCCATTGGAACCAAGCAGGGCGAAAATACTTCCAGTTTTTACTTCAAAATCTACTCCCTTCAATACAGCAACGCTTTTATAAGATTTCTTCAACCCCTCCACCGAAATGGCGATATCATTTTGTAACATATTTTATCCTTTTTATGTTGTTAATAATGTTATACCACTCATATCCGCTTTGCCATTTTTTAGAAATTCATAGGTCATCCGGTCTGCCTGGCAGTCTATAAACTTTAAACCCTTCAGAGTTTTGCATTTAAAGAATGTGTTAGTAAGCATAGATGTCTGAAACGTTACTTTAGAAAATGCACAGTTGTCAAAATAGCAGTCTTCTAATTTACCTTCAAATACAATATCGGCGATTGCTGTATCAATAAATGATGTGCTGCTCCAAACTACCTTAGTAATAATATTTTTTACAAAGGCCCCGGATTTAAGTTTTACCCCTGCAAAATCGGCTTCTGAAAAATCGCAGCCGGCGATATAGCTTCCTGAAAATTCTGCTTCTTTGAATAGACAGTTTTTAAATTGATTGCTTGTTAAATTAGAATACTGAATGTGACTGTTACTAATGTTAGCTCCAGAGAAGTCGCAGTTATCAATATTATTGTTCTTTAAAATAAGCCCTGTCATTTCTGACCCGATGAATTTGCAGTTTTTCATGTTGGAAGAACTGAACTTTTCATGCAGATTCTTTAATCCTGAAAAATCTGCATCTGTCCAATTCCCCCGGGACATATCCCAATTAAGTTTATTCTTCTTTTCGGAAGCCAGTTGAGCTGGCTGTTTCTCCGAAACTTCATTAGGTATTGTATCTGCCATCATTGGTTTTATACCTTCTAAAAAATAGTTAAGGTCAACTCCAAAAATTTCTGCCAACCGGGTAAACATTAGTATGTCCGGCATTGATTCGCCCCGTTCCCATTTGCCCACTGCCTGTGGACTGATGAATAACTGGTCAGCAAGCTGAGCTTGAGAAATATTTATTTTCTTTCTGGCTTCGGTAATCTTATTGCCAATTAACTTGTTCTGTAACATTCTTATTTATTTTATTTTTAATTCCCCACAAAGATATTTTGCTAAAAGCCCCTAATCCTAAATTTTACCATTACTATTGGTTGTAAACACACTACTTACAGTTGTATTTTAGCGACCTACAGTAGTATTAATAGTTTTTACGTTTAACCCTATGAAAATGAGGAAAATTATTCTCCTGACACTTATAATTAGAAAAACAAAAAAAGAAATGTTAAAGAAAATAATAATGTAATCCCAAGTGCCGTATCCATCTGCCGATTACGATATTACTCCCAATAATAGTGATTTGTCCATTGCTATAAGGCAGGCCTTTATCTTACTAACATTCCCTTTTTATAACTGCCTGATGTATGAAACCTTCAATATCCCGGTATTATCATTTACACGAGTTGGTGTGAGTTGAGAATCGATTGTTTTGAGATTATTAAAAACAAGATAAATAAATGACAAGGGCCGGTATTCCCATGAAAAACGCATATTCAAACCGCCAAGGTTGGTTACTGTATTGTATTGATAAAATCCTGTAAGATGAATTTTAGGGTTTAGCGAAGCCCGTATTTCCGGAGCTATTAAATATGTCCTGATTTTCTTATTGGCCGTATTAAAGCCCGAAAAACTATTATAAACAACCCTTACACCAGTAGCTATTTTAGGTACAGGAACCATTCGTAATGTTGCTTCATAACTACTTAGCGTTCCATTGTAAAATTGCCCCCAGGAAAGACTTGCATTAATACTATACTTCGCTCCCTGGTTTGTATAAAAATCAACAAAGGGTCTGAAGTATGAATATTTGCCCGGTGCAATATTAATTGCTGGCACCGGTTTAAATATATTCTGAAGAGATTGAAAATAGGAATCCATACCGGAAGCAAACCCTGCTCCATTTCTAAATGTAACCCAAAATGGTGCAACAGATATATTTGCTTCCTGAAATTTCAAGTCGCTGGCCGTATGATAAATATCAAACTTAAGAGAAGGCTTAAAGTAATTTACCCTGTCATTAAACCAATGCTTTCTAAAATTGAGCGTTACCTCCGGCCGGGTATTTACAAAGTTATTTCTAGCTAAAAACCCAGTGCCTGCATTGTAGTTTCGTGTAACAATTGTCTGATACCAATTAAATAGAATATTATTTTTTGCAAATCCCAACTCATTAAAAAAAACAAACCCTGCTTTGTGCTTACCATTTGGCAAAGATGCTGATACCATAGGGCGCAGGTAAAATGGCACACTTGGCCGCACCAACCCATCTATCGAAATAACTGTATTTGTTGTGTTTGTTTTTTCATCATGCCGAAAAGTTATCAAAGAACCTATTCTGCCGTTTATTCCTACATTTTTCTGACCCCGCACAACACCAAACCAGGAATTAGTGCTTGTATCGTTATCTTTCTGATTAATAATAAGAGCCCCTAATGCCTGCTTGCCGGTTTGATGTATAAAACGTAAACCGCCATTAATTTTCTGAGGATTCCCCTTTTCATCCAATCCAATTCTGCGACTGAAAAAAGGTTGTATAATTCCATCTTGTCCAACTGCAAACAAACTTGCGTTATCCAAAAAGAATTGTCTCCTTTCGGGGAAAAAAACAGACGACCTGTTTAAATTTATAACCTGCCGGTCAACATCAGCCTGGGCAAAATCAGTATTTACTGTTGCTTCCAATGAAGTATAAGTATTCATAAACCATTTAACCTCGCCTCCAATCTGCGTTTTTACATTTCTTTCTTTCCCAGCAAATTTTGCACTATTCAAGAGGGCATAAGGTTGAAGCCTGATGTTAGCTTTACTTTTGGGCGGATGCAAATTTGTTACTAAACCGGCATAAGCCATTCGACCGGCATTGTAGGCCATCGGCCATATTGACCAGCCGGTAAACTCATACTTTGAACGGATTGTACGGGCAAAATTAATACCCCATGTTGTTGAATCAGATGGGTATCTAAGTGATGTCCACGGTATTTCCATTTCTGCACACCATGATGAATCTGTAATGAATGATTTTGCCCGCCAAACAGCGTCCCAGTTGTAATCGTTAATTCTGTCATCAGTAATCAATAAATCAGCTTGAGAACTATAAGGAGTAACGCTAAATGCAGGAATTGGATTCTGCACATTCTGAAAGGGGTCAAATAAAACTGCAAACAACTCATTACTGCCATAACCAAAATCCCGTTTTAAATTTTGCACTAATATCTTATTTCCCGGATTCTGACAAACAATGCCTATATAAATATTATTTTCATCATATAAAATTCTCACAACTGTTTCATAGCTTGCTTTTGCTTTTTCGCTTGGATAGGTTTGCAAAAAATTGGTTGCTACTGAGCATCGCATCCAGTCAGACTCTGTCAGCTTGCCATCAAGTGTAATTTTTTCTTGTACTTTTATTGCCTCAATTCTTGGTTTTTTTTCATACGATGGTGGTGGAAATATTTTTTGCGCAGACGAAGAAATAAATAACATCATAAGGTAAGTAAAAATTGCTCCACGCAAAGTGACTATGTTGAATCTCATATTTTGAGTTTCCGGCTTTAGTTAAAAAAAAATGTTCGCTATTTGCAATACTCATACACACCTGATATCCTGCTCTCACCAGTTAAATAGGTGCAAACAAATGTGAATTGCACAAGAATAAGAACCACTCATCAAGATGGAAATAAAGTATTGCATAAAGCAACTAACGCAGTATGAAATGCAGATAAATATGAAAGTTGTGTTTCAATAATGCCCTGAAGCTCCCAGAAATAATGTTAGTCAATAACCTTAACTACTTCAAAAGGTGATTTACTTGTTACTTATAATAGCTGTTCTCTGCAGGGAATTCCTAAAAATTGCAAGAAATCCGATTAAAATACAAGCATGAAAAATTATATTTGATTTATAATTTAGGAGCGTTCAAATAAGCAGCATAAATCAGCAGTAGGGGCTCACTCAGAAGTAATAATATTGAACGCACAGTTAAACTAAACTGAATTCAATTCTATTTATGAAGAACAAAAACAAAATTATTTTTAAAGTAACAATATTTTCTATTTCAATCTTGCTTATGAGTTATGCTTCTTCTAAAGAAAAAATGAATGCGACAAATGAAATGATTGAAATCAGGACCTATAACCTAAAACCGGGAACAAGGAATGAATTTCACCAGCTTGTTGTAACGAAGTCCTTGCCCTTACTAAAAAAATGGAAAATTAAAGTCGTTGCTTACGGGCCATCCCTGCATGACGAAGACTCGTATTACTTAATTCGTTCTTTCAAGAGTTTGGAAGACAGGCAAAAAATCGAAGACACTTTTTATAGCAGCGATGATTGGCTGAAAGGACCTAGAGAAGAAATAATGGCGTTGATAGAAAATTATACAACCATCGTTGTAGCTGGCGAATCTTTTAGAAAATGGAAATCCATTCTTTAAACGTATTTATTGTGATTTTATATTATGAATAATTTTGCACTCATAAGACAATTTTACAAACCTGTTCAACCAACTACTAAGTTTTGGCTGGATGACGTAACCTATACTGAGTTCTGTCCAGCCAAGGAACTTCAAGATTATATTTTCTGTTATTGGCAGCTTAAAACCTCTTACAAATTATCAGAACCCTTTACATATAGAGTTGTACCAGACGGATGTATTGATATATTCTTTGAACTCTCCAAACCGCATGAAACCTTCATAATGGGTTTATGTAAAAGTTATGAAGAATTTTCATTGCCAGAATCATTTAACTACATAGGTATTCGTTTTTTTCCTTCCATATTTCCTCATATATATGATATTGATGCTTCGTATTTGTATGGTCGGTTTCTTGACTTAAAACCAGTGGCGCCGGCAATATCTGATTTCATTGCGGGAAATATCTGTGCTGTTCTACCTATAAATGAAATCAAAACCAGATTAGACGATTACTTCAGTCCTATTCTTACTAAAAAGAAAACAGTTCCTGATAAGCGTTTCTTTGAAGCACTCATAAACATAATTACCAAATCAGGGTCAGTTGCCGTTGAAAGCGATTTAACAACCGGGTTATGTCCCCGTCATTTACGAAGATATTTTCAGTATTATATTGGTGATACAGCTAAAGTATTCAGTAAGGTTATTCGTTTCCAGCATATCCTCAACGCTAAACCTTCACAACAGAGTCTCAGGAAGAACAAATTATTTTTTAATGCCGGCTATTATGACCAGGCTCATTTCATAAAGGAATTTAAAAGCCTGTCTGGCCTAACCCCAAGCCAGATATTTACTCATTAATTTAGTCCGAATTTTACAATGTTTTGTTTTATTGAGCTTTTACTTTTGTATTAGCAAAAGAGACTGAAATGAAATATTCACTTATACGGCTTATCTTATTGCTACAAGCAACAGATTTATTCTCACAAACAGACACTTCATTAAAATCTATAAATAAAATGAAACTGAACGCAGGGATTGTAACAGCAAAGCTGGCTGAAACGAAACAATTTTACACAACAGTGCTTAATTTTGGAGTAACGTTTGAAAATGAATTTTATCTGTTGATGCATACTCCCAACAAAGAATCGGAGATTAGTTTTTTATTGCCAAATCATCCTAGTCAGCAACCTTTATTTCACAAGCCATTTAAAGGTGAGGGTATGTATTTAACGCTTGAAGTAGATGACGTAGATACAATCTATACAGAAATAAAAAAGAAAGGTATTAATATAAAAATTGAGATTCGTAATGAACCGTGGGGGGACCGGCACTTTGCCATTGAAGACCCAAATGGTATTGGAATAGATATTGTAAAATATACACCCCATCAGTAATTGGCCTGAACAAGCAACATAATTAATCACACAAGAGACTTGAGGGTAAATTAAGGCTATACAAGCACAAATAAGGCAAAGGCCACAAACAAATAGACTTAATTACACAATTAACAGCCAATGAAACGCAGGAGTAAAAAATCAAACTATTCAGAATATGAAAATAAGAACTACAGTTGTTTGCTTACCTGTTCGAAATATTGAGAAAACCTTAGAATTTTACAAAGTTGCACTCAATTTTTCCAATGCAGCAATAGAAGAAGGAATAATTGTAATCGAAATTCCGAACCTTTCTTTATTTCTAATGGAAAAAAATATTTTTGAGACCTATAGTAAAAAAGCCGGACGAGAAGCACAGTTTCCAAATGAAAAAGCCGGATTAGTTATCAGTTGTGCAATGGAGTCAAAAGAATCAATAGACACTGTGTTAGAAAGTGTACCAAAACATGGCGGCTCTGTGCCAGATAAAGCCACTCTTAGTGAACAGTCAGGCGGATACATCGGGTATTTTTCTGACCCTGATGGCTACTTATGGGAGATTGTATATCCGATGCAACAGTAATGGATAAAAGCGAATACCCAGAAAGTGGAATCAGAACAACTATAAAATTCAGATTCAACCTTAGGCATTTGAAAAAAATGAGCAGTTAACTACGGTTTCCCGTCTTATGATTCAACCTTCGATTATCAGAATAATTTAAAAATGAAAATATCTATTATACTTATTGGGATATTGATTTTAGCATGTGGTAATATTTTTGGCCAAAAAAATGAGCCTGACATAAAAGAAGTATATGTATGCAGTCCGTGTGGTGGCAGTTGTGATACGCTGGCTTTTTCGAAACCCGGAAAGTGCCCTCATTGTGCGATGCCTTTAGTAAAATCAACGAGTCAGAGAACTGGAAATGGCATAGAAAAACTTTCGATTTGTTTTTATCTACAAGACAATGTCGAGATATTAGACTTTGCAGGACCTCTAGAAGTTTTTAGTATGGCAGGGTTTAATGTCTTTATAGTTTCAAAAACTAAGGATAAAATAGTTTCACAAGGAAGTTTATCAATAATACCGGACTATAGCATTGAAAATGCACCGGAATCAGATGTTATGGTTTTTTTCGGCGGAGCGCATAGTAAACCAGCAAACGATACTTCGGTAATCAAATGGATACAATCTCGAAAGGGAAAAACCAAGTACTATATTTCTGTTTGTACAGGAGCATTTATTTTAGGGAAAGCGGGAATTTTAGACAACCTTACTGCAACGACATATCATACCCGCATATCTGAGTTGCAAAAAGCATTACCGAAAACAAATGTTATAGCCGATGTTCGCTTTGTTGACAACGGAAGTGTTATTACAACGGCGGGAATTTCAGCGGGAATAGACGGGGCATTACATTTTATTTCAAAAATAAAAGGGGCAGAGTTTGCAAAAACAATTGCCGAGAATATTGAATATGACAATTGGAAACCTAATAATGGGCTAATACTAAGTAAGAAGCCATAAAAGGAATTATGATTTAATTTTAGTTTAGCAGCGAACCTTCCCGTCTTTTTAATTTGCAAACTTGGTTGTTGTGGTTAATAGCAGGTTTGCACTTACGCTAACCATCACTGAGTTTACAAATTAATTTGTTTTGATAATGAAAGATAATGCTAATGAATTACAAATTGAAACCCTGGTTCATAGCTGGGCCAGTGCAGTTCGTAAAAGAGACATTGAGAAGATTATAGCCAATCACTCTGGAGATATAATAATGTTTGATGTGCCGGAACCATTTCAATCCATTGGTATAGAAGCATACAAAGATACCTGGAGAGCTTTTTTTGAATTTACTGAACCCGGCGTTTTTGATATTCAGGACTTAAAAATATTTGCTGATGATAAAATTGCGTTCTGTATAGCAACGATGAAATGTTCTGAAAAAAATAATTCCGGAAACTTTAAATCTTTAAAATTCAGATTAACTATAGGTCTGATTAAAACAGGTAACCACTGGACAATTGTTCATGAGCATCACTCGGTACCTGCAACATAAATAATCAGAATGCGATAAAGGTGAGTATCTGTATGTAAACTAAATAATTAGTCCGCCGATTCTATTCTATAAACAATAGTCTGGCTAATGATTGAGCTAGCGGCGCAAGGTCTGATGGTTCGGAATTTGCTAAAATCACAATGGCCGTTTTCTCACTAGGAAATCGGTAATATATTGTACGGAACCCATTTAAACTCCCGGCATGAAAAACCAATATTTTGTTTCTATAAGTGCACACATTCCAGCCATAACCATAGAATACCGGTGAACCTTCAACAAATGGCAAATTTGTTTTTTCAGTATCGCTGTACATAAGTTGCCAGTTAGCTTTCGATAAGAGTTGATTATTCTGTATCAACATTTCCCATTTCAACATATCTGTAATTGTTGATTGAAAGGCACCGCTGGGTCGTAAAGCAATATAATTTTCCTCATTTAAAATACTATCCCGGCCGTACAATATATACCCATCTGCCCGTTCGGGTATTATTGCACTCAATGATATGGCTTGTGTATTAGAAAGCCCTTGCTTCAAAAAAATATCTTCCCGCATAAATTGCTGGTAAGGTTTTCCGCTTATTTGCCTGATGATATCAGCCAGCATAATATAACCAAGATTGCAATACTGCCATTTTGTGCCAGGTGCAAAGCGAAGTGTGTCCTTATAAGAAGCAGTTATTAAGAAAGAGTCAGATTGTATTTTCATAGGTTGAAAAGCAGGAGACTCCCGTTGCAGTCCGGATGTATGATTTAATAAATGCCGGATGATAATCTTATTCCATATAGCAGGGGCACCAGAAAAAAATTTAGTTATTGAATCAGTCAGCTTTAATTTATCTTCTTGTACCAGTTTTATTATACATGCAGCAATCATTTGCTTGCTTATTGAAGCCAGTTTAAACACAGTTTTTTCAGTAACGGGGACAAGGTGTTCAAGGTTTGAATAACCGTAACCTTTCATTTTAATTATTCTTCCTTCTTTTATAATTCCAACTGCCACTCCAACGATTCGCTGTTGTTTCATGTATTTTCCGATAGTATAATCAATGCTATCTTGTTGACTATACGCAGCTAATGAAATGGTAAAAAATAAAAAGAAAGCAAGAAATTTCACTCGTTTAAAAATTTATTGAAATTGTTTTCGGGTATTCTGTCATTTAGAATAGTAAAAGCCGGGGTATTCTTCCTGCTCATCAAAACCAGAACTTATTGCTTCTTATAGATGATTTTCCCCTTCCGTATAGTGTATACTACATCAGTCAATGCTTTAATGTCTGATTCAGGATTTCCGGAAAAAATAACCAGGTCTGCATTCATACCTTTTGCAACTTTCCCGGTTTGATTTGATTGGCCAAATTTTTCAGCCGGTATTGTAGTCATGCTAGCTAAAATCTGTCTGAAACTCATTCCAGCCTGCTGCATGCAAATATATTCATCAACAGGGTTAAAGTCATTCATAAACCCAATATCGGTTCCAAATAATATTTTACCTCCCGCTGCATGAAAAGCCCTTGTTTGTTCAATCGCAACCGCTGTAAACTTATCAATCCTATCCTGCGATTGTTTATCATTTTGCAGGCTCCATTTCCAAAGTTTTAAAGTAGGTATTACATATACATTATTGGCAAGCATTTGTTTTATTATAACACTATCCCAGGTTTTTCCGCCATCTGGGGTAGTATGTGCTATAATATCAACACCAGATTTAATGGCAACTTGCAAACCACCATTAACTGATGGATGAGCAAATACCGGTTTTTTCTTTTCATGTGCAGCTTTGGTTACTGCATTTGCAAAATTCTCCGGCATCAGCACTTCATCTTTTCCTCTTTCAACAGGAGAAGCAGCGAACATTTTAATTCCATCCACACCAGAGTTGAGAAACTGGGTAACAATGCCGGTAGCCATACCTGTACTATTCAACTCCGGCAAAGTAATACCAACACTCTTCAAATAAAAAGGAGTGCCATTTGGGGGAGCAAGTGGTGCGCCGGTAGTGAAAATAAACGGACCTGATACCGACCCATTTTCAATTCGCTGTTTAATGGCCAAAGTATTTTCCGGAAACGAACCAATATCAAAAGCATAAGTTACCCCATACATCGTTAAGAACTGCTTGAGGTAGTCGGCTAATTCTTTATCGGCCATCTCTTTTGAATTAGAAACTTTTCGGTCTGTGAAATGTACATGGCTGTTCCAGAACCCTGCTGTAATTGTTAAGCCTTTGCAATTGATGACCTCAGCTCCTTTCGGAATTTTAATTTTCTTTCTTTTTCCAACAGCAGTTATCTTCTCATCCTCTATAATTACTGTACCATCCTTAATTACAGCATCAACTGGTGATTGATAAATAGTAGCATGGGTAAATGCAATAATTTTCTTATTAATTTCTTTCTTTTGCTGGGCTAATGCAGGGTGACTTAGAAAAAAGTTAATTATGAAGAGTATAATAGGATGACCAGCTTTACTTATTCGCATAGAATTATAAATATGATAGTGAGATGTAAAATTAGGAAAGCCTGGGTAAGCTAAATTGTACGTTTTAGACAGTAGCAGACTGAGCCAGTAGCTTTAAAAATCTGGTTGGATTTGCTTCAAGGTTTGATGGAGTGATTCCGCTGAATTTTTTGAACTCCCGTATAAAATGAGCCTGGTCGTAGTAGCCACATTCAATACCTACATGTGTAAGAGAAGGCATATTTTTCTGTGCCATCTGGAGTGATTTATAAAAACGATTTACACTTGAGAATGTTTTAGGAGAGTAACCCGAATACTGCAAAAAATTTCTTTCTAGTTTTTTATAATACATTCCGCTTACATCACAAATTTTACTTATGCTTTCAGGTTGCTCACTTTTAATAAATGAAATAAGCTGTAAAGTGTGCTTAAATGAAATGTCGGGGTTGCAAAATTGCTGAAACAATATATTTTCAATAAAACTAATTTTTGCATCTGCAGATAATTTGCTTTGCATTTGTGATAACCAATTATCGTACTCCCTGCCAATAATGTACTGTTGGACAGTAAATATATTTCTTACTTCATGAACGGGTATTTTAATAAACGGAGCCAAGCCACCAGCCTTGAACCGCACACCAAATACATTGATATTGCCGGTAAACGTAAGGAAATAGAACCGGTCTCTTGGTCCCAGCAATAAAGCTCCCGTAAATATTTGAGTGTCTTTTATGTTTTCAGGGTCATGCCAATGTAAAGGGTCACCAAAATTAAAAAGTAATTCAGCCCTTCCACCCGGAGCTATCAGTTCTTTCTCGCTAAAATCATTACAATGGGAGTTCAAGGTCCAGTAACATTCTATGAATGAAGTAAACTGCTGCGAGGGTTGATATTCTTTGTAATCAATCATTATCAGGTTTAAAAAGATTTAATTTCAGAAAATCAATAGCCTTATCAATCAACACTGTTGTTTCATCTGATTTTTGAAAAATGTCAAAAGCATGTACACCGTTTTTATAATTGACTATTTCAATCGGGTAATTCATTTTTATAGCTTTTGAAATATAACTATCTGTAGCAGCTAATAAATCGGGTTTATCCAAACCACTCCGAACAATTAATTGGGGCGGAATATATCCTGAAGAATCACCGGGCTGTTTTTCGGCACTGAGAAACCCATAAAATGAAATCATTGCTTTTATCGCACTGTCCTTTTGTTGAGCAAAAAAGTCAAAGTGCTGCCCGCCAAATGAAAACAGCCATAAGCTAATTGAGGTTGGGTTTACTTGATATTGCTTTGCATTTATCTTAATAAAATCAATTGCCGCCAATATATCTTTTCTTGATTGTTCAATGTCTTTATTATCAAACATCCGATGGTTGATGACCACTGCAATGACACCCTTTGAAGCAATCAGCTTTCCATAATCAGTGTACACTTTCCAGTCTTTAGGCTTAACAGCAATCTCTGGTGAAACAGGCCCGCCATGTATTAGTATCACAACAGGTGTTGGAGAATTTGCCTTACTGGGCTGGTATATATCCAGCGTTGTAAATTCATTCCTATCTTTTTGATAATTGATTTCCCTAACAACTTTCACATTTACTGTATCAGCTGGCAAATTGTATTGAAGCCCTGCTTCCCAAATGGGAGAACGTTTTTGTTGTGCCTGAATTGTTAAGTTAATGCTGGTTATGCAAAAAAGCAAACCTATACAGGTAACTCTATTAAAGCAATTAATACATAGATTTTTAAACCTGCTCATATGGTGAGTTTATTGTTTCCCAATACTGAAATAAAGTTTCATTCAACTTGTCTTTCACTTTCTTTTAAAGTACATATACCAATTCCATTCCCATGTTTTCCCGTCATCTGCTGAGAAAGCCTGTGACCAAACCGGCTCACCGGCTACCGTCGCATCCCATAGAAACTGTATCAGTATCGGTCTTTCGTTAAAGTTGTCTTTTGCAAAGAAATACCCAATGTTTTTCTCAAATGACCCCACCATCGGGGTATCAATAGTTCCATACCTACTATCGGCCCAATAAATTGACCATAGTCTTGTGGCCGGATTAAACAAACGAAAAGCTACACCTTCAAAAGGCTCTCCATTAAAATCTACCATTCTATGCTGCTCTAAATTACCAATGCCGGTAAGCAACAATTCTAACTTGTGGGTGCCATCTGACTCTATCCAGTCGTTACTTCCTGTTAACCGACTTTTCAGTTTTTTGTGCCGCACATTAAATTCCCCAATAAGAAAATTAAAATCATTTTTATTGGATGTTGCTGATGGAGTAACAAGCAAGTTACCACTTGAGTCAATTTGGGCATTATTCATCGTATAACATTCTATTTATTTAAAAACGGAAGTATTAATTGCTTCTTGTAAATTCTGAGCGATGCTACTTTTAATCTCCCTACAACTCCGCAGATTTTGGAACACACAAAGTCAAATTCTCATTACCTGCCTCTGTAACTAAGACATTATCCTCTATCCGCACACCACCAATATGTTTCCATTTTTCAAGTTCCAGCCAGTCAATTTCTTCTTTGAATTTTTTCTGAACATCGGGACTGTCAAGCAATGCCTGCATAAAATAAATTCCAGGCTCCACTGTTATTAAATGCCCTTGCTCCAGTTGTATATCCACCCTCAACCTACTTCCGAAATAGTGTTTAGGTTCAAGGTTTTCTTCCTGCCCGGTATCTCTTACCCTTAGCCCAACCAAATGACCCAAACCATGAGGGAAAAAAACGGAGATAACTTCCTTTTCTATCAACCGCTGCATATTACCTCTTAATATTCCAAGGTCATATAATCCTTCTGTAAGCATGATGGCAGCTTTAGCATGTACATCCCGCCAAAAAGTATCGGCTTTTGTCATTTCAATACATTCAAGTTCTGTTTTTAGTACTAACTGGTATAAATCCTTATGCTGAGAAGATATGTTTGCAGTTGAGGGAAATGTTCTTGTTACATCTACACAATAGTCAAAGACATCAGCACCTGCATCCACCAATACAAATTCTTGTTCCCTGATGATTTTTCGTGTTGGCAAAGCATGTAGAATTGCGGCATTGGTACCGCATCCTATAATAGTATCATACGGAATGGTGTGTGACCCATGCCTGAAGATTACGGATTCATAAGCTATTTGAATCTCTCTTTCTGACATACCGGGTTTCAATATTCTCTCAATTTCTTTATACCCGAATGCAGCAATCTCAGCAATATGCTTAATTAGTTTTATCTCTGCTTCATCTTTTTTTCTCCTGGTTTGGTCAAGCATCGTTCTTAGTTCAAATGCTTTACCTACTATAATATCCGATGTTTGCCCTAAGTTATATACAGAAGAAAACTTCTGTTTTTCTAAATAATCTTTAAGGTGATTAATATTGAGGCCGGGTTCAGATACTAATAAATCATCTTTCTCTGCTTCCCATATTGCCTGCTCTATTGTAAACTCCTTCTGAAATTCAACCCAACCGGTGTTTTTGTTATACAAAACAATTTCATCCTCTCTTCGCCTAGCAGTGAGCCAGTAATAAGCAGGGTGTGGAATAAAAGGATAATGCTGGTCTAAACCGCCTGGCTTAGGAACAGGCTCGCCTGAGTAAATTAATACCGCTTCATCATCTCTCAAAATTTCGTTCCATTTGCTCCCGAGTTTCTCTCTCCGCTTCTGAATATCTTTCACTGTAAAAAACATAGTAATTGCTGAATTTAATTTATAACACGGTTCCGGTTCTGCGAGCACTATACTTTAATGTCGCTAATCCTTAGACTTATACATTGCATTTATCGTTTCAATTATTTTGGCCGCTTTTGCTATGCATTTATCATAATGCCGTATAATTCCATCAGCCCTTGCCAGACCAGAACAAAGATTTTGGCCAATATCAGAGCTTAGCACCACCGCAATGTTTGAAGTAGAATCAGATAGTTTCTTCTTGTTGTTGTTCACATAATCAAGTAGTTTTTGTTTATACTGAGCATAGAGTGATGTATTAGCAAGTAGAGCCATAATATCTTCCTGGTAAAAATCTAATATATCATTCTGGAGTTCAGTGTTTGCAATGTCTCCAATTCTTCCGGAAGCCTTAAATCCCTCATACCGGCCATTATTAGGAACGAGTGCTGTTATATTGAATATCCAGGGACTATGAATTCGAATGCTGTCCCCATTGAGAGATTGCCCTATTTTTATGCTTGTTACATACGCAAAAGCTTTTTTTTGTTTTTCAAAACTCTGTTTATCTACATTCATTTCTTTAATATCATTTTCAAGGTCGCTTTTTAAACCTTGCAAAAACATGGCAACATCTTTTATAACATGCCGGTTCTCATTATAATCATGAAACCCTATTGAAAGTGAAACTGCGAAAACTATAATTACTATTTCTAAAAGAAAATCCCAAAGTCTGCTCCAAAAGGAGCCTTTCTTAGTCTTGAAAATTTCATTTATTTTTTTAGTATGTTTTATTACTTCAAGTTCTGCCATAATTATAGATTGCTGATATTTTTTAAATTATCCTTGTTTCGGTGTATCTGATTGTTATTTATAAATAACGCAGCCACCTCTTATGCTTGTTTTTGGATTTATAATCTCCATACCACTTGCACAACGGATATAGAAGTATAACAAGAAGTATCCAGGCAATATAGACTGCCCATAAACTGATACCAGAACCAGAAACTGGCCTGCCAAACTGAAATGGACCAAATAACAAATCCTTCCATTGAAATCCCTGCGAAAAGACCATGATAAAAACGGCAGTTCTTATTAAGTAAAAATGAACTAAGTAATAAAACAAGGGTACTTTGCCATAGACCGAAATAACAGATTGAATCTTATCCGGAAGTTTTTCAGCAAATCGAAGTAGCAAAAACATTATTCCCAGGAAAAGTGATATAAACAAAAGTGACGGCGGCTGTTTAGTAACATTAAAAAAAGATAGCATTGTGAAAACGCCATCTTTTTCAGTTTTCCATTGTTGAGGGTCTCCGTATATATTTACAAAACGCAGTACAAAAAAGAGCAACAAAGAAGCAATAGCAGCTTTTAGTAAAATGCTTTTTTGTTTGTGTTCGTGTTGTTCAAAAATTCTTCCACAAGCAAATCCTAAAAGTAAAATAGCCACCCAGGGTATAATTGGATAGGCAACAAAAAACAAAGTATCAGGGGAAATTTTATGCATCCCCGGCCTGAAAAATATACTCATCAATGTGTTTCCAAACTCGTTATTAATCTTGGGCAAATACTGCAACAGGTTATGTGCAAGAAGAATAATTAATGCAATGATGCCAATTTTATTCGGATTTACTTTTATTACTGCTGCTACTAAAATTAGACCAACTCCAATTGCAGCTATTACCAAAAACATGACTATTCTGAATTGAAAATCGAACCAAAGTGCAAAATTTATCAATATCAACTCAGCTACAATGAGCCAAATGCCCCTCTTCCATAAAAAATTTCTATTCTCTTTTTTATTTTGACTTCTGGTATAAGATATATATGCTGAAACACCGGCCAGAAAAACAAAAGTAGGGGCACATAAATGCGTTATCCACCGGGTAAAAAACAGGATTGGCGTAGTTGTGGCCAGGTTGGTTGGGCTTTGCGTTAAGGATGCATCATGTAATAAATCTCTTACATGGTCTAAAGCCATTATAATCATTACAAGGCCTCTTGCTATATCGATGGAACTGATTCGTTTTTGTAAATCCATATATACTTATAACAAAATAATTATGAAATTATAGTCTAAAAAATGAATTTACACAACAAACTACACCGGAATTAACCACTCGTTAAAAAGCATTTAAAAACATATGAATTACGCATTATTTAGTATGAAATACTTTTGCCAATTTCTTACCTACTTAAGTTTTTTCAAAATCTAAATTACATTCCGAATGAAAATTTACTTCATGCAATTGGAGATATTTTCCCTGATTTTTTGAACATGGATGAAACAATAAACAAAATGACAATTGCAACAGTGCAAAAAACTATACCGCCCCATGGTGCGGTTTGCACTCCTTTTGACGTTATTATCCACCCGCCAAAAGATGTTCCTGCTGCAATGCCAATACCAATAAAAGAAGCAGTTAATGCAAATCCAAATTCCATTGCTTCCGGAACAGCACGGTTCACATAGGAAGTAATCACAATAGGACCAAAAGTGAATAACAAACCCCAAACTGCTATTACCAGGCTATTAAGAAATATACCATTACCTGAATATCGAAAGCCCAAAGCAACTATCACAACACTTAGCAGTGTTAGCAAACAAACCTCAAAAAGATATTTTGACGCCAGCTTTCCGCATAACCAGTTGCCAAGTATCCCTGCTGCTCCAAACAGCAGCAACATATAGCTAATCATCTCTCCGGTAAAACGTTTTTGTTCACCGAGATAATCCGCAAAATAACTATACAGGCTAAAGGCAGATGCAAGCATAAAAAAACATAATGTTGCAGACCATAAAAAAAGTGGTTTTTTAAGTATGCTTAATTGCCCTTTATAGGTTTTCTTTACAGTCACAGGCATAGAAGGGAAAACTATTACCACAGCAAATAGAGCAATACCGCTTACCAGCGCCTTAATGACAAATGCAAGCTGCCACCCCAACGCATTGCCCACATAAGATGATAATGGAATAATTGTGATAGCTGCAATACTAAATCCACTTAACACAATTGACATCATTTTTGTGTCCTGAACTTCATCCTTGTTTGTAATAACGCTTGCCAGCGTAACAGAATGAAAAACTGAGTCTGTTAACGCAACCAATATTCTTAAGACAAGCATTATACTAAATGCAGGAGAAAGAGAAGAAATGATACTTGCCATAACAGAAATACGAAGGCAAACAATCATTACTTTCTTGCGATTGATATTTGAAACAAGTAATGCCATGAAAGGCCCGGAAATTGCAGCAACTAATTCATACACTCCAAGCAGGCGACCTGCTTTTTCAATGCTTATTTGATAATAGTCCGCAATCTTTGGCAAAATGCCAATTACACCAAATTCAACAGTTAAAGTGGCTATTACACCAAGGCAAGCTATGTAGGCATTTTTTTTCATTCGGCTAATCAGCACACTTTGCTTTGGTAAGCGAAAGTTGTTTTCGGTAGAAGATATAAGAACCGATAACCAATATCAATCCAGATGCAGGAAATACCCAAATAGTAACAGGGTCTCCGACAGAAATATGAGAATAGATTGCTCCTATAAGGTCAAAAACAAGTCCGGCATAAGCCCATTCTTTGAACCTTCCGAAGCCCGGTATTAGTATTGTAATTACTCCCAGTATTTTACATACACCAATAAATGGTATGAAATATTTAGGGTAGCCAAGGTGGGTAATCATGGCCACTGCATCAGGGTGTAGAACAATATCCGGCACAGAACTCATTAGCATAAATGCTGACATCAAACTTGTAATACCCCAATACCCAATTTTAATCTTCTTCATAGATAATAATATTCGTTATGACTTAAACTGGTAAACAAGACTGAGGCTGCCTGATTTCAGTACTTCACTGTCTGTTAATATCAGTGAATGGCGGTTTTTAATATTATTAAATAGCGTCTTTCCTCCTCCGATAAGTACAGGATGTACGGTAAGTCTTAACTCATCAATAAGCCCAATGTTAAGAAGCGACGATACTAAATTGGCACCTCCCACAATATAAATATCTTTTCCAGGTTCATTTTTCATCTGCCTGATAACTTCAATATCCCGTATAATTCTTGTTATGCCCCAATTAACTTCAGTGATTGTACTTGATAGAACATAGTGTGGGGTTTTATCAGCAAAGTTTGCGTAAGCAATTTCCCCTTCGGTAGCGACTTTACCGGTAAATGGCGAAACGCTTTTGGG
This sequence comes from Bacteroidia bacterium Ga0077558, assembly GCA_001464625.1. Lineage (GTDB taxonomy): Bacteria > Bacteroidota > Bacteroidia > Chitinophagales > Chitinophagaceae > JJ008. The sequence goes on from LNFJ01000004.1 coordinate 93,373, forward strand.
ATTCTTTAATATAGAACACCAGTATTGCTCATAACCCGGATACATTTTACCCCCAAGTATCAAAGTATCTGTTCGGGACATGATATCGTACGTATCTTCCCATGATTCTATCCAGTCAATTTCGCCCATGGGCCCTTCAATAAAACCATCTAAAGAAATTTGCATTGCAGAAATAATTTTTCGCATAAAATTTGTTTTAATTATTAAAGATTTTTGTGTCATTTTTTTTCTGAAAAGGATAATGCATAGAACTGTATCCGAACATTTTTCTTAACAAAGCTATTTGTCCGATTATATAAGACTCCCTGTCAATCATAAATATTGTAGCCGCACAAAAGCTATCTTCCAGAATATAGTATTCCTTAAAAGGGCTTGGCATATTACCTGCCGTTGTGTGTGTTAATGTGGAAAGCGCATTCGCAACTATTGGAGAAATGCGATACCACTCTGTCTGCAATTCCTTAATTGTGGGATAAATAATATGTCTGTTTATTGGTTTATTATCCGCAAATAATTCGGAGAAAGTTTCTCTTTCTATTATGCCAACCATAGCGGCTAATTCAAACCTGCCGGATACTAAAGCCCCTGCCAACCATACTATATGGTTTGTATTATCTGTAAAGCACTTTTGTGCATCTTCATTTGTGATGCCATCAACTGCATTATTGAAAAGCTCTGTATGCAGGTTAAACTGTACCAATAAATGTTCGAAAAAAGGACTATCTGGCATTTAGTATCTGTTTTAGAAATCAAAGATAATGTCGCCAAATAACACAATTGGGGTGTGCAAACGACTTTGTAAGGGGTTGTTTGCGCCAAATATTACTCCTACCTTTACTTAAATAAACTACTAAAGTGAAGCATTTATCTATTTTATTGCCCATTGGAAAGACGAATTTGATGAAGATTGTTGGAACCAGGGAGATATTTGAAGTAGCCAATTATGTTTACTCCGATAATGGTAAACAACCTGTTTTCTCCATTCAATTTGTTGGTTGCGATGAAAAACATGAATTTGTAAATGGTTTTGTTAGTATTAAGTCAGAAGTAAAATTCACAAACCTTTCGAAGACTGATTTAATCATAATTCCTGCCATAGATGATAATTATGAATCAGTCATCGCAGAAAATAAAGAATTAGTTGAGTGGCTACAGCATCAATATAAAAATGGGGCTGCCGTAGCCAGCCTGTGTACCGGTGCTTTTTTGCTTGCTGCCACAGGGCTTCTTGCTAAAAAGCAATGCACCACACATTGGTGGGCGGCGCCTGCATTAAAAAAAATGTTTCCCGAAATTAAGTTGGTTACAGAAAGAATTATTACCGATGAAAAAGGATTGTACACCTCTGGTGGTTCAATATCATCTTTTAATCTGTTATTACATTTAATTGAGAAATACTACGACAGGGCTACGGCCTTATCCTGCGCCAGGGCGTTGGAAATTGATATAGACAGGACAATTCAATCTCAGTTTGCGATTTTCTCCGGGCAAAAAGACCATACTGATGAAGAGGTGAAACAACTACAGGAATTTATAGAAGAAAACATTTCTGAAAAACTTTCCATTGAAAGCCTTGCAAATAAATTTGGATTAAGTAAAAGAAACCTTGAACGCAGGTTTAAAAAAGCAACCGGGAATACTCCTGTAGAATACATTCAACGGGTAAAAGTTGAGGCCGCAAAGAGAACTCTTGAATCGAGCCGTAAAACTGTAAATGATGTAATGTATGGTGTTGGCTATGCAGATGTGAAAGCATTTCGTACCATTTTCAAAAAATATACCGGTATTTCTCCAATAGAATATAAACTTAAGTATAGCAAAGAGTAAACCTATACAATAAAATAGTACTAAATAGCTCCAAGAAAAACTAACTGTTCTTTTAATATGCTTGTTATGGAGCAGAATGTCGCAACTATCCCCTCAATAGTCTCTTTTACCCCCGATTAACCCCAAAATATGCTTATAGCTTTGTCTCATCAACGATTTCATTCAGAAAAATTAAAACAACATGGCTACGCTTAATCCTTATTTAAAATTTAATGGTAATTGCCGGGAAGCGATGAGTTTTTACAAAGATATTCTTGGCTGGGAGTTAAATATAATGACAGTTGGTGATTCACCTGCAGGTGATAGTATGTCTGCACCTAAGGATTCAATAATGCATTCATCACTGATGCAAGGTGAAAGAGTAATTATGGGCTCTGATTTACATTGGGGAGAAGAACACTCAAACGGTAATGGCCTGCAAATTTGTGTAAACTGTGAAACGGAAGAAGAAATAAATAAATTCTTTCAAAAGCTATCTATCGATGGCCATGTTCTGCAGCCACTCATGGATATGCCTTGGGGTTCCAAATTTGCCAGCGTAATAGACAAATATGGCAAATACTGGATACTTAACTACGATGAAGCTCCCACAGCTTAATTTTTTAACCATATATATAAAGTCATGGACACTCCAATCAAATTCAACCATGTATCAGTTATCGTTGCGGCAGCAGCTGCATTTGTGGTAAGTGCTATTTACTATATGCTTCTTGGAAATGCGCTGCTGGAAATACAAGTAACAGACCCCAATACAGCATCACAAGAAATGCCTGCCTGGAAGATTGCTGGGGAATTTATTCGAAGCCTCGTTCTTGCCTATGTATTGTTTTACTTTGCTAGTGTCCTGCACATTTCTGCTTATTCCAAAGCCCTTGCATTGTCAGTAGTAGTATGGGTAGGCTTTCCTCTTATACTATTTACAGGTTCTGTAATGCATGAAAATGTAGATTGGCAGATTGCAGCCATCCACTCCGGGGACTGGTTTGTGAAACCACTGGTTATTTTACTTGTAATTACATTCTTCAATCGTAAAAAAATTACAAAAAATGAAAGAATCAAAAATTCAAACCTTGCATCCTGAAAAAGGGAAAAGAAATCAAATAATTCCCGTAGAAAAGTATGAAGTAGTAAAAACAGCAATTCTGGAAACGTTACAAACCACTGAACTTACTCATACACAACTCATGCAGGCCCTTGTAAAAAAGCTAAAGGGGTCATTTAAAGACAACATACTTTGGTATGGTATAACTGTTAAGCTTGACCTTGAAGCAAGAAAATTAATCAAAAGAACTACTGATAAAACGCCGGTTTACAAACTTGTAAAAAAGTTGGCTTAATAAACCTGTTTTGTTTTATAGCTGAGTAAGTTTTGCTAAATGTTTATTCCACTAATCCGGATTTATTCCTTTTGCAACCCAATTTTAGAAAACAAAAAATCCTTGTTTATCCATTTTACATTTAACTCGGAGCTATAAAAAAAGTATTTCAAGTCAGGTGAAACATTTGGACAGTACTCATAAGTTTTTGTATTTACTGTGCTGCCCATATTTTTTGCATCACTCCATGAGCCATCAGCGTTACGTCGAGAGTAATATAAGTCGGCTTCACCAAACCCATCTGGTCTGTCAATAGCGGTGAATATCAGTATTTTCTCATCAGCCGATATCAAAGGGTCATGTTCCATTTTGGCAGAATTAACGGCTATACCAAGATTCTCTGGTTTCGTGTATTTACCATTAATAAATTTGCTGACATAAATATCATGTTCCCCATTACCGCCACTCCGATTGGATGCAAAATACAAGTTGCCATTGCCGGCAATTGATACATAGTATTCCGAACTGTCTGAGTTAACTGCTTCAATATTTTCAGGAGTTCCCCATTTCCCATTCTCATTCCTTATCATCCAAATATCAAAATCTTTTAAGGTGTCATTGGTGTTTTTTGGCCTGTTGGATATGAAAAAGACAGTACCATCGGAAGTAAGGAATGGGTCCGCATTTAAAAAAGACGTATCGGCAAATGCCGCTGGTTTTGGTGCAGTCCATTTTGTTCCATCAAAAATTGTTTCAAGGATAGTGTACCTTCTATTTTGCGACCTCGAAAAATAAAACGTTTTTCCATCGAGTGAAAAAGCAGCAGTAAAATCAAGTGAATCTGAACTTACAATTCCGGGCAAATAATTCAACGCAACTGAATCGGGCCGGGGAGCAGGATAGTTAATTGTTTGTTTAGTATTGGTTTGGCAACCCGTAGCTGCAACTAGTACCGCTGCAGAAAAAAGGGGGATAAGCAATTTCATTTCCTGGTAATTGTTTTATGTATTAATATAGAATCTATTCAGCTGCAATAACTTCAATTTCAAGCAACCAGTCTTCCTCGTAAATTCCTGCAATAATAACTGTTATGGCAGGCTCATGTTCTTTCAAAACCTTTCTTCGTATCTCAGAATTTTCCTGCCTGTATTTTCTATCAGACAAATAAGTATTCACTTTCACTATATTCTTTAATCCAAGTCCGGCTACAGTTAATTGCTTGTGAATATTCTTCCAAACCAATTCACACTGGCTCTTAAAGTCTGTCGGCACATTTCCTGTTTCGTCGGCAGGTACCTGGCCGCTTACAAATACTAGTCGTTTATAATTGTTTATTTCAATTCCCTGGGAGTAAGAGTTGCCAGTTGGGTTGATAAATTTGTAGTTCATTCTTGAGCAATTTGAGAATAGCAAAATTGTAGCAGCACAAATTATAAAACAAGTAATTTGTTTTAACTTTCTAGCAAGACATAGTAATACGTTTTTTAGATACATAAACAGCAACTATAAGTATAATGCGAGTTAGGAAACCAGGTAATCATACTGCCTGAGTATTTACATTGAACAAACTTTATTGCTGATACTTAATTACTTCAGCATGAACAACACCATTACAATTTTCACCATTTTGCTGCCGGGAATAATTTAAGAAAATAATTCCATCAGCTCCCTTTCCTTTTGCAATTTCAATCATTTTTTCTCTGGTTTGTTCAGACCTGTAAATCGTTTCCCTTGTCATTCTTCCAATTATCCTGTACTCCTTAGTAACCTGTTTTATTTCATAAAAAACTTCCACCTTGCTTGTAGACGGATAGTCATCCCCCAGATATTGTATTGCCGGAAGAAAGGCCGTTGCGCCGCAAGAAATTAAAAAAATGGCAGCACATAAGGCGATAATAAACATTTTAATAGTACATATGTGTTTCATAAAGAAAGAATTTAGTAATTGAAAAACCGCTTACTTCTAAAATTCCCTATACTAAAGCAAATTTTTTCTTAACATCTACCAAATTCGTAAATCTACCGTCAAACAGTTAAAAACTATAGCCATATGTATTTTCAAACTCACACAAATTCTTCTTTTCAATTATTTAACTTTACCACAAGAGGAATCGCATTGTTTTAGCTGAGAATTTTCATTTATGTTCCAGCTTAGCCTGTTATGGCTATTGCACTAATAAAGCAAGACATTAAATTTATTTACAAAAAGCATATGACAAAGTATTCGACTTTTCAACAGCTACATCAGCAATCTGAAGCATTTCTATTAGCTAATGCATGGAATCCTGAAAGCGCCAAAATTTTTGAGCAGGCTGGTGCAAAAGCAATAGGTACATCCAGCGCCGCCTTAGCAAACGCCTTCGGCTATGATGATGGTGAAAACATACCTTTTGAAGATTTGCTATTTATTGCAAAAAGAATAGTAGAATCAGTAAGTCTGCCTGTTACAGTTGATTTAGAAAGAGGGTATGGCAATAACGCAGCCGAAATTTTTAACAATATAACCAGATTGTATGATGCAGGTGTAGTGGGCATTAATATCGAAGATTCGCTGGGCAACGGAAAAAGAGGGTTTCACCCAATTGCTGAATTTGCGGCAAAGATTAACGGAATTAAAGAAATGCTAATTAAGAATAACATATCCTTTTTTATCAATGTAAGAACAGACGGATTTTTATTAAACCTGACTGATGCTTTGGAGCAAACTCTTGAACGCCTTCCGGTGTATGAGGCTGCCGGTGCCGATGGCATTTTTATCCCCTGTATTACTGATGAAAAAGATATTGCAACATCTGTTAAAGGAACAAAACTACCGGTTAATGTAATGTGTATGCCCTCTTTACCTGATTTTAAAAGACTTTCAGAATTAGGTGTAAAAAGAATAAGCATGGGTGGGTTTGCTCATAACAAAGTTTATAAAGAATTAGAGCAATTAGTAAATAAAATTACAAATGAGCAATCTTTTGCTCCTTTATTTGAATAGAACAAATTTCGAATTTTATTACCAGGAAACAATGTGTACAGAAAAAAAATCCATGCAAGTTTTAATAGGTATATCATATCGAAATTATAACTAATGTCCTTGCACTACTTGAAAATGTAATGTGCTTTTATAACTTCCGGAAACCATTCTCTTTTCTTTAAACATAACTGTTATGACACTTCCCACAGTAAAAATTGCCTCACTTGACGATATTGAAAAAATTATACCCTCGTTTAAAGAGTTGAGGCCACACAGAACTGAAGATGATTTACGAGAGCTATTCCCTCTTCTTTTTAGTGAAGGATATCAGGTTGCATTTATTGGCACTGATAAGATGGCATACTCTGTTATAGGATTTAGAATATTCACTTGTTTATGGAGTGGTAGAACTTTGATTGTTGATGACTTATCCACCTTAACTGGTTTTAGAAAAAATGGATATGCAGGTCAATTGTTTGAGTGGGTAAAGCAATATGCAAAAGATAATAAGTGTGAACATTTTTCACTTAACTCAGGCTTTCAAAGAAAAGATGCTTATAAATTCTATTTAAATCAAGGACTTTTCGTTGAGTCACTTCATTTTGGAAGAAAAGTTGAAGAGCTTTAAAAAAAACAAAGTTTCCCGGTAAACTATATCTGAAACATTTTTTTGCTTAAAAGTATAATTTTCAAAACTGTTTATGAATGGATACTGGATTACCCAATAGATTTAGCGATAGGATTATATCACTATTGGATTCTGTTAATCCAAAAGAACAGAACAAGTGTATAATTAATACTGTCACAATAGCGACTCCCTTAGGCTCCATGTATGCATGTGCCACTGAGCAAGGCATTTGTATGTTGGAGTTTACAGACCATAAAAATCTAGTTCAGGATTTTACGGCTTTACTAAAATTAATGAATGCAACAATAGTTCCGGGCCCAAACAAACACTTTGAAAAACTACATACAGAATTAAATGAATATTTCAAGGGCGAAAGAAAAATCTTCACCATTCCACTTTGCCCACCTGGTACTTCATTTCAACAAAAGGTTTGGAATGAGCTTTTGAAAATACCGTATGGCTCAACACGGAGTTATACTGAACAAGCTTCTGCAATAGGTAATCTTGCTGCTATCAGAGCCGTTGCCCAGGCAAATGGTGTAAACCGTATCCCTATAATCATTCCTTGCCACAGGGTAATTGGTTCTAATGGAAAACTTACAGGATACGGAAGCGGCTTACACCGAAAAAGATGGCTGCTTGAACTGGAAAAGGAGAATTCCACTGTAGATTTGAAAACTACGCTGTTCTGACTTTCATTACTCCCAACTTAGGATTGAAACTCACACATAAAACCCAATTAAAAAGTATATAATGCCAGTAAAATGCCCCGTATGCTACAAGATTTATCCTTAATCCGATTTTATTACAACTTACAAAACCAATTCACTCCAAACTTGTCTATAACACTTCCAATTTTACCGTTATAAAAATTGTGCAGCGGGTATTTAATAGTACCACCTGCGGAAAGATTCTGAAAATACAATTCAATTTCTTCTTCAGTTTCACAAACAAGGGCAAGTGTAACATTGTTTCCGATTATAATACCGCCAGGGTCTGCCATATCATTACCCAGAATGGTAATGTGGTTGCTAACCAAACTTGAGTGCAGGATATTATTCTGTACTTCTTTTGGCCAGTGACTTTCCATAGGTGAGCCTTTTACAGTTTCAAAAGCCAACTCACCGCCAAAACAGTCCTTGTAAAAATTCATTGCTTCCCGGCAATTGCCGTTAAATACTAAATAAGAGTTGATAGTTGCCATAGTTCATTATTTATTGTTGTTAATAATTAAGTTGTTCTGCGGAATTATTTTGCTAATTGCCAGCCCCACAAGAAAAAAACCAATAAGCATATCCAATATCTGGGCAGTAAAAAAGCTTGTTGGAAACTCATACCAATTCCAATATATACTGCTTACCGCTGTGCAGGCCAAAATACCCAATAAGGATACTAGAAGCACCCGTTTCCAATAACCTGTATATATCAATGATGCAAGAATAACTGCAATTAAAACAGACAGTAAATTGGTAAACAGTTGAGTAATAAGTTTGCCTAGGGAAAAAGGGTTACCACCTATTGGCCGATAGATTAATAAACCTGCAGGCCCGTTTCTAAATTTGTTTTCCCAGGCCGCTTCCTGCTCCTTTGTAAGGCTGCTAAATCCTGTAGCAGGAAACATGTAGAGTCCCTGCTCTTTTACATTTTCACTCATTGCTTTCATTAAATGGTCTTCATTGGGCAAGGGCTTAAACCCTGTGCCTTTAAAAATTACCATGTGAGATAAACCACCCCACAGGAACATTACCAGGGTGCCAACCAGGATTGCAATAACATAACGTTTAATAGTTATCTTTTTCATTTTGTAATTAATTTTAGAATTCAAAGATGGATACAAATGACCGGAGCCAGGTCATGGTAATACGACAATCTTGCATGTTGTATGCGACAATCGGATTCCTTAGTTTTATGGTATGAAACACATATCAATTCTGGTCTTAGAGGGAGCTACTCTTACAAGTATAGATGGTACACATCAATTGCTTTCCAGGGCAAATGATTTTCTAAACTACTATGGTCAAAATGCATATTACACAATAGATTTAGTTGGGAAAAAAAGCCTGACATCTTTCAATGGTGGTCTATACTCGGTAAAAGCCACTAAGGACATAAATGAAAAATTCAAAACAGATTTAATAATAATCCCAATTATTTGCGGTGATTTTGAAACGGTAATAAAAACTAATGCACCAATAGCAGAGTGGATGAAAGAGCAATATTATAAAGGAGCAGAGATTGCAAGTTTATGTGTTGGTTCATTCTTCCTTGCCTCAACCGGCATTATAGATGGCAAAGAATGTGCTACTCATTGGGCTTCAAAAAACGACTTTCAGGTCATGTTTCCAGCTGTAAAAGTATTGGAGGATACCATTATAACAGATAATGCCGGAATCTACACTAGCGGCGGTACTTACTCTTACCTAAACCTGCTTTTATACCTGATAGAAAAACATCTTGGTCGTGAAATTTCTATATTGGCATCTAAAATGTTTGAAATTGATATAGAAAGAAAATCACAGACACAATTCACAATCTTTTTAGGTCAAAAAAAACATAGTGATACTGAGGTGCTGAAAGCGCAGGAGTTTATTGAGAACAATTCTGATAAAAAAATTACAGTAGATGAGCTATGTAAAAAATTCTCAGTGCAAAGAAGAACATTTGAAAGGCGGTTTAAGAAGTCAACGGGTAACTCTGTGTCGGAATATATTCAACGAGTAAAAGTTGAGGCGGTAAAAAAACAACTGGAAACGGGGCGAAAAACAATTAATGAAATCATCTATGATGTGGGCTATAATGACAGAAATGCTTTTAGGGATGTTTTTAGAAAGTACGCTGGGTTATCGCCGTTTGAGTACAGGAAAAAATTTGCGGTATAAGCCCCGGGCTTATTCTGATTTATTGTCTCTATAATTTAAGTTATCTCCTTTCTCATGCAAATACTTCTTTCTTTATCGGCATACTGCCCATAGCGTTGTATATCAGTAAATCCGTATTTCCTGTATAAATGAATAGCTTCAGGCTGACCAGATGCGGTCTCCAATACCATTGCAGTGTTACCCATTTCTTTTGCCCATTTTTCCAACTCATTTATTATAGAATAGCCGATTCCTTTTCCACGGCAAGCAGCGTCAACATAAAGCCGTTTTAATTCCACACAGTCTGCTTCAAATTTTTTGAAGCAGCCGCAACCCACCGGTTTTTCATTCTCATATACCAGTACTACAGTATGCAGGTTTTCTATGATATTATACTGTTGATACTCGAGTTGCATGTTCCCATACCTGTTCCATAGGTCATTGTCAAGCTTTCTCACTAATATTCTGAAGTTTTCATCCCCGCTGTGTGTCCTTATAGTGGTAAGCATCTTTTAATTGCTATTATAGTTTCATGGTAGTTTTAGAAAATCGGGTGTGGCTACTTTGCTTTGCTCAAAGCCATTTTCACTGCCAGAAAAGTTAGCACACTTGCCATTACCCATTTTTGAACTTTTATCCATAATGGGTTTCTCGCAAACCAACCTGCAGCTTTTGCAGCACCTGTTATAATAAGGTAGTTAATTGCAAAGCTTATTGTCATTTGAATTGTTCCTAACAAAAAGCATTGCAGAGTAATATTCCCAGCCTCTGGTTGTATAAATTGAGGGAAAAGTGACAAGTAGAACACGGCCATTTTGGGATTTAGAACATTTGTTAGAAAACCCATCATAAATAATTTATAAGGCCCGTCAATTTTAAGTTCTTGCCTTGTTTGAAATACGCCTTTACTTCCCGGCTTTATTGCATTATAAGCAATATAAAGCAAGTACAAAACACCGGCACTCTTTAAAATTACAAAAGCGTAAGGTATCGTAAACAATACTGCTGTAAGCCCAAATGCAACCATTACTATATGAAAAGAGAAACCGCATATTACGCCGGCTAATGAGATTACGCCGGCTTTTTTCCCTTGGATTAGTGAACGAGATATTAAATACATCATATTAGGGCCAGGGGTCAGCACCATTGCAAGAGCCGCCAACATAAAAAGCAACAAATCCGAAATTGGTATCATATTTAATTTATTATTGATGACGTAGTTTTATTTTAATTCTTCCAATAAAGCCGAAGCTGGTTCACTGTTTACTACTTCGTATCAGTATATCGCAATTGCTTGATTTCACTTATTTGTATGATAGGTTGAATATTTGTGTACACCTCAATATCCTTGCGGATGGTATTTATGTTTTGCAGTATAGCTTTGTTATATTCTGTGACATCATTAATATAAAAATAACCTATAGCCACAAAAGGAATTTTATCATTTGGCGTTCGGCCGGCTATGCCTTTATCAATTTCATAAAGGCTTAAATTCTTACCAAGGAGCCCGGCCATCATCGGCATGTGTTTCGTTTCATAGTAGTCCATGTCAAACGTTTTATCATCCCCATTCGGATATAGTATTGAAACCTTAAACATTCCTGTTTTGGGAGTAGATGCCTGTGTTATTTTACCTGTCTTACAGCTCATCGCCAACACTAAGAAGAGGCCGAACAAAAGAAATTTTAATTTAGTCATTTCATCTATCTATTTATAGTTTAAAAAATAAGTTACCAATAACCATGATTCTTATATTGTTGGCCGTTAATTATCACCAACTACAGCTTCCCTGTTATACCTCTCCTTATAATCACCCGGTGTTAATCCTGTAATTTTCTTAAATACCTGCCTGAATGCTTTCATATCAGCATAGCCAACTTCATACATAACTTCACTCACATTCATATTTGTAGTTTCAAATCTTTTCTTAGCAGCTTCTACTTTAACCCGCTGAATATATTCTATAGGAGAATTATGGGTAGCTTTCTTGAAACGCCTTTCAAAATGCCTGCGTCCGATGGCAAATTTAGAGGCTAGCTCTTCCACCATAATTCTTTCTGTAATGTTGGCTTCTATAAATTCCTGTGCTAACTTCACAGGCTCATCATCATGCTTTTTTTGCCCATTAAAAATGGTAAATGGTGATTGCGTTTTTCTATCTATTTCCAGAGCAAAAATCTTAGCTGTCATAATAGCCATCTCTCGCCCTGTATACTTTTCAACAAGATGAAGCAAAAGATTCCAGTACGATGTGGCGCCACCACTTGAATAAAGTCCCTGTTGCTCTGTTACAACTCTACCATCTACTAATTTAACTTCCGGAAACATTTCCCGGAAAAGGTTTGATTGTAACCAATGGCTGGAACATTCCTTTCCATTTAATAACTCTGTTGATGCAAGCAGAAAAGCACCTACACAAAGGCTTGCAACTTCTGCACCGTTATTATAATGACTGATTATCCAGGGAATAAACTCTTTATTAGCTTGAAGGCTGGTTGCAATATCTCCGCCTATTGCGGGAATAATAATCAAGTCAGTTTCTTTAACTTCATTAATTACAGCATCTGTATTGATGCTGTAAAGGTTGTTATCAACTTTAACTTGCTTTTTAAGCCCAACAAATTGAATTTCAAACTGCGGTTCCTTGCCTTGAGCCTGCAGAAAATCGTTTACTCTGGAAAAGATTGTCCTCGGGTCAACAATGCTGGCCATAACCGCTTCATGAGGTATTAAAATTGATATATGCATGCCTCAATAATTATTGGTTATTAATTCTAAAATTCCTTTTCTCCGACTGTTGTTTGGCTATCAACATTCAAAACATATTTTTGATGTTCTTTTTAAAATAATTTACCTCAATACATTCAAGGCCGATAGTGTTAAGTTAAAGTCTGTAAGTAAAGTCATTAAATGTTTCGTCAGAAATTTCAGCTCCTGTCTTTGAAAAAAGAGCTTGCCCACTCTCATTATCTGTTGCAGTTCCCAACCAAAGCTCACTAACATTGTCTATGGCAAGTTGTTCTTTTATAATTCTTATAAACCCTTTGCCAATCCCTTTCTTTCTGAACTCCTGCAAAACTTCTATATCGTACAAGTAAGCTAAATAATGGTTTGAGTAAATAGACGGGAATTTATAAACCAGAGAATAACCAACAATTTGTTCTTGTATTGTCGCTACATATAAATAAGTTCTGTCATCCTGCAGCACATTTTTCAGGTGACTAATTGAAGGACTCACTTCGTCTGTTAAAAAATCTTTAACCAACAGTTTAATTAAGTCTGTGTCATGCTGCGTCAATCTGGAAACTTGGAAATTCATTTTACAATTATTTCGGTCTTTATATTTTATGATGCTCCCGGGGCCTCGTTACAGAAAAATTAAGCCACTATAAAAATTCATAATTATGTATGCCGCAGTCACCTGCTTGGGCTATCAAATTTAGAGAAAACTGCTTTCGAGTATCACTTTATTGTAAACGGCTAATAACTAAGCCTAAAATGATATTATCGAAGTTTAAATGACGAAAAACTTATTTTTTCTGAAATTATTTTGTCACACTCAAAATGTCGCAACAAGCCTTAAATTAGTCGCATTTCCACACTATATTTCTAAGTGCCTGTAATAATTTTGAGTGGACATCATTTTCTAAAACTTATAAATACACATCAACAAATGAGGAAACTTGTTGTGTCCATGAATATAACACTTGATGGGTATATGGCATCCGGGAATGGAAGTATTGACTGGCATTTCCAACACTGGGTGCCGTCAATGGGTGAGGTACTTGCAAAGGAATTAAGCGAAGCTGATACAATTCTGCTGGGGAGAGTAACGTATGAGGTAATGTCGCAATCATGGCCAGTAAGAGCATTGGATTTAACTTTGTCAAGAGAAGAATTGAGTTATACGAACATGATGAATAGTTATCTAAAGGTTACTGTTTCCGGCACTTTGAAGGAGACAACATGGAATAATTCAATTATTATATGTAGAAATATCAGGCAAGAAATAATTAACCTAAAGAAGAAGCCCGGAAAAAATATAATGTTGTATGGAAGTGGTAACCTGGTGAACCTGCTTGTACGCTACAATTTAGTAGATGAGTTTCAATTGTGGTTGCATCCGGTTATTGAAGGAAATGGGAACCCTTTATTTATGGCGCTAAAAAACAAAAAAAATCTTCGGCTTACTAAATTTAAAGCCTTTGACTCTGGTGTACTTCTTGCTTGCTATGAAATGAAGGGTAACAACGATGCATCACTACCCAAAAAACCGATGTTCCAAGTACCTGTAACAAAAAAACTAAATATCAGCTAAATATTGAAAGCAATGAAAAAGGTGTTGTCAAAAGACGGAACATTAATAGCATATGAATTAATCGGCAAAGGCCCCATATTATTATTAATTGATGGAGCAATGGCGTATAGGGAACACAGAGGAAGCAGGCCACTTGCTCTTGAGTTGTCGGATTCTTTTACTATTGTAACCTACGACAGAAGAGGCCGTGGAGAAAGTTCAGATACAAACCCCTATTCTGTTCAAAAAGAGATTGATGATATCGAAGCAATAATTAAAGAAACCGGCTCGCCTGTTAACCTTTATGGATTTTCTTCGGGTTCAGTATTGGCTTTACTAGCCGCAGCTACGCTTGGTTCAAGGATTTCCAAACTGGCAATGCTTGAACCGCCTTTCAGTGAGGATACTGATGCTTCCAAAAAGGAGTTTGCCGAATATTCAAATCATATGAAAAAATTAATTTCAACCGGGGAATACAGTGAGGCAGTGTCTTTTTTTCTGAGTGACATGATTCCAGCCGATATTCTTGAACATATAAAACAATCACCGGACTGGAAATTGATGGAGCAAGTTGCCCCAACTTTATCATACGATAATGAAATATTGGGAAATGGCTCAGTCCCCATACAATCCGCAGCGAAAGTAAATATTCCAACGCTTGTTCTGGTGGGTGCAGAAAGCCCAGCTTTTAAACACACCGCTGCAGCTGATTTAACCAAAGGCTTATCCAAAGCAAATCTCCAGGTAATTGAAGGACAATCAACATTGATAGAGCCAGCCATTCTTGCACCTATATTAAAAACATTCTTTCAAAACAATTAAAATATGAACCTCGTTGACAACTATTTGAAATCTCTTACAGAAAATAAGCGGCTTGTACTACAACAACTACGTAAAGTGATACTAACTTCTGCACCCGGTGTTGAAGAGTATATTAGTACCGGGGTTCCTGCATTCCGGTATAGAGGGAGATATCTAGTAAGCATGGGGGCATCTAAAAACCATTTGTCTCTTTTTGTAATGCAAGGCGAAGCGTTAAGAGAAATTAAAGAAGACCTCACGAAATATGAAATATCATCTAAAGTAATCCGGTTTACAGAGAGCAAACCTTTAAGTATTTCACTTGTAAAGAAAATTCTATACTTCCGGTTTAAAGAAATAAATAATAGTTCTATTACCCAGTAAAATAAGTAATGTTTAATTACTTTACTTAAAACTGGCGTTATCGTTTCCAGGAGCCCTGTGCCTTTCTGGTGTAAATGATTTATTTAATATGGTATGCAATATAAGCTTCTGGCGGTAACTTTAATATAGCTTATTAATGAAGGATTACCGGTCACAACATTTCAACTATTTGAATATTGTTTCCGCAAGTGTCATTAAATACTGCAATTCTCACGGTACCCATTTCTGTTGGTTTTACGCTGAATTGTACTCCAAGTGAAACAAGGCGTTCATATTCCTTTTGAACATCTTCAGTATTAAATTGAGTATAGGGGATACCTGCATCAAACAAAGCTTTTTGGTAAACTCTGGCTGGTTCAAAATGAACCGGTGCCGGCTCCAATAACACTTCAGGCCCATCTTGTTGTTCTTTGCTAACCACTGTCAACCATCTGTTGTTTCCATCCAATGGCACATCCACTTTTTTAACGAAGCCCAATTTTTCAGTGTAAAACTCCAGTGCTTTTTGCTGGTCTGAAACCGGGATACTGATAACTTTTACTTTCATGTCCTTAGGTTTTAAATTTAATAACCCAAAGATTCGTTATCTAAATTATATGGCCCTTGCGAAAGTTGCTTTTTTAAAAATTCAGTGGGTGAAAATCCCGTTCTGTGCTTAAATAATGTGCTAAATGAGTTGGGGCATTCGAAACCTATGGCAAAACAAGTTTCTGTTATGCTTAATCCCGTTTTTAGATACTCCTTTGCTTTTTCAAGTCGCTTATCGGTGAGATACTGCTTTGGAGTTTGCCCGTAATATTTCTTAAATAAACGTAATAGATGAAATTTAGAAACGAACAAAGTATGCGAAAGAAAATCGAGGTTCAAATCATTATGATAATTAGTATTAATATAATTCCTGATTCCAATTACAGTTTGTAGTTGTAACTGGTTGGAATAAACTGTTCCCCTGATTTTTTGGAGTTCACTTTCGTAGTATGTCATTACTGAAATTTGACTAAGGTAAAAATAACAAGTTCGATGAAATTTACTTATACGCTTCGTAAAAAACTGCAACAACTATTAAGAAATAGCAAAAGGGGCAAATAGTATGTGAAAATCAGATACTTGTATCAATTAATTTCAAACTTATACAAGGCTTTTTGTTACTGGTCTCAAAACCCACGAAATAATCGTCAAGATAGCAAACAAAAGCGGCCAGATGTAAACTCCTATCGAATCACCACAAACCAGGTGAGAGATAAAAGCTCCTGACATTACAAAGAAAACACCTGCATAGGCCCATTCCTTTACCAATAACAATCCGGGCACAGCGATAACTATTGCCCCAAGTATCTTCCATACACCAAGAATTGTCAAAACATAAACCGGAAAGCCGAGGTGAATGATTCCCTCTTTATTTACCTGGACCTGCATAATATCCGTAATTCCCCCTGTTAGCAGGCACATTAGAAGTAATATAGTGACAATCCAATAACCTATAATTTTGACTTTTGTTGTCTTGCCCTTTGTTTCAACAGATGTCTCTAATGCTTTCATTTATTCAAAAATTTGATTTATACCCTTATGAGGTTTGAGCTATTAAAAATTGGACAATAAGAGCTGAATTTTTTAGCTTTAATAAGCGTTACTCATGGTCTACTCACCATCAGCGGTAATTTGGGAATACAAGATGTTAATTATTGCCGGCTTAACCTATCAATCTTATGCCGGATGGTCATTTGGTCAATCTGGGATTTCGCCAAACCGAGTGCAGAGAGGAACATATTTTTTGCTTTACAATTATCAATACCCGTGTAAAGCTCTCCCAATAGTGTAAAGTAGAAATGATTGCTTGTTAAATTTAGTTTCTCAGCTTCTATTAGTGCTTCGGTATTGCCTTTAACTTTACAAACTGCATAAATACGGCTGAGAGCAACCATAGGGGAGTAATTTAATTGCAGCAATAAATCATAGTGGCATAAAATGTTCTCCCATTTAAAAATCGTATCTTCTTTTATGCTATGCCAGAAAGCAATGCCTGCTTCAAGATGGTAAGAACTCAATTCTTCCCCCTGTGCTGCATGTCCAAGATACATTCCACCTTGATGTATTAAATCTTCATTCCAAAGCGACTTATCCTGGTTATCGTAAAGGATAAAATGATTGCTATCAGTTTGCCTAGCATCAAATCTTGAGGTGTGAAAACACATTAATGCAATCAGTGCATTTGTCTTAGGCTGATTGGTAATTTCAACCTCTGTTAACTGCTTTGCTAAACGTAAAGCTTCAAGACAAAAATCTTTACGTAACGATTGATTTTGAGTACTTGAGCAATAACCTTCATTAAAAAGAAGATAAATAATATGCAGAACGTTATCAAGCCTTGCGTTGATTTGCCAGTCTGCGGGGAACTCCATCTTAATCTTTTCAGTCCGCAATTTTTCCTTTGCTCTGAATAGTCGCTTATTGATAGTCTCTTTACTTGTTAAAAAGGCCTCAGCTATTTCATCAATTCCAAAGCCACAAAGGATGCGTAGGGCTAGGCCTATCTGTGCTTCACTTGCAATGGCAGGATTGCAAATAGCGAACATCATTTGCAATTCGCTGTCCCTGATATTTTCGTTAGAAAATTCAATTTCCTCAATTTCAACCAAAGAGTGTTCAGAGTCTTTTAAAGCAGGAATTATTTTATTGGCAAATACCTGGGTTCGCCTAAAATGATGAAAAGCCTTTTGTCTGGCAACCAAATAGAGCCAGGCTGTTGGATTGGCGGGAACACCATTCTTATTCCATGACTCAGTTGCTACTAAAAAAGTATCGCTTACAATATCTTCCGCAATCTCAATATGCTGCAAGCCAAACTTTCGGCTGATTACAGCAACCATTTTTGCAAACTCCCTGCGAAATAAATATGCTATCAAATCATTTCGTACTTCCATTTTCACCTGAAATATTTCACAGAAATTCAGTTGTTAACTCATTATTTAATAGAGTGGCCTAATTTCTACAGTTCCACCCTCGTCTATTCCGGGGCATCCGTGTGCCAGGGTTGTTGCTTCATCAAGCGACTCTGCCATTACAATAATAAACCCACCCAATTTTTCTTTTACTTCAACAAACGGGCCATCTGTAATAATGCCACCAGCCTTAAGCACTTTCCCTTCCTGGGCAAGACGTTTACCACCCGGAACTAATTTTCCCTGTAAAGCAATTCCCTCTACCCACTCTTGCCACCTTTTGGTAAGGTCACTCATTTTTTCAGGAGTTGCCTTGCTATAGTCATAATCGGGTTGACGAAACAGTAATAAAAACTCTTTCATAGTTATATATTTTACAGTAATAATTATATTCCCGCATCTTAATAATAAATAATCGAATAGAAATTGGACAAAGTTGAAGAACTTTATTTTTTATAACCTCGCCTGAATTTCACTTTATATCATCGATATATTTTCCGGACAATATTTGCTGTTTCACTTGTACATCCTGATTTCATGATAAGCGCAGAAATTTAATTACCTCTTTCTATAGTTCTACCCATTACCGAATCAGCTTCAACAAAAATTCATTTCTCCAGATACCTATTTGGTGGTACTCCGCAGACTTTCCTGATTTGATTTCCAGGTCTACTTTAAATTTGCTTAATTAGATACATTGCTTTACTACCTACCACCCTTTCAAATAATGATTGCAGTATAAAATGCCCTGCTACCTATCTCAATCTATCTTTATCAGAACATTTATGCCACCATATCCAAATGTTTTATGCTGACTGTAAAGACCAGAAGTATTAAAAGAACTAACCCTGTGATAGTCTAAGAAGAAAATAAAACGTTTTATCCTATACCCGGTAGCTAAACCCCAGAAAATGGCTCCGTTGTTTAAAACCTTTTCATGTCCTGCCGCATCATACACAATTGTTTTTGAGAAAATTCCTGCGCCTGCTTGTGGTTCAATAAAGAATTTCTTTAACCGCTTCTGGTATCCAACTAGCAACGGAAGTAATGCAAAATTGGAAGGATAGGGGATTACATAATTTGTACGAGTGCCGATTTTTGAAAAACTTATGGCCGCTGTAATAGCATCATCATTTTTAAGATTAAATTGACTTTTGAAAGTAAAACCAACACTTACCAGTGTACCTCCTTCCAGCGGTGGTTGCAGCCCAACTCCTATAAAGTACTCTGCCTTTTCTTTTTGTGCAGCAGCAGTAAATACAATAATAACCACCGCAATAAACGTAAGTAAATAAAATTTCATTGGTATTATTCTTTCTAAAGCAAATCAAAGTTTGAAAAAAAACAAATTAAGGACAGTGCCATTCATCTAAATAAAATATAAAGCCATTTGTTGCATCTGAAATGCATTTAACAGCGTACTAATGTGTTTTTCATTTTCCGCTTCAAACATTTTTCTTTGCAGCTTGCCTAACTTTGTATAGAACAAGAGAAACGATATTTCGATGACTACTATTACTAAAGCTGACATTACTCATGCAGCAATTCTTGCTCATATTGGTAAGAAAACCTTTATTGAGTCACATGGTATGAGTGCCCCGGAGAAGGACATCAATGAATTTGTGCGTATGAAATTTAACGAAGCAGCAATTCTTAAAGAATTAAACTCCCCAGGAGCATTATTTTATATTATTTATGTAAATGGCAATCCGGCAGGATATTCCAAAATTGTTTTGAACGCCGTTCATTCAAAAGTGCCATTGCCTGATATTACGAAACTGGAACGTATATTTCTTTTACAGCAACACTACGGAACAAGCATAGGTAAGGAATTATTTAATTTCATTCTCAGATTATCAAAAATGTTTAACCAATCGGGAATGTGGCTGTATGTGTGGACAGAAAATAAAAGAGCCATTAATTTTTATAAAAAAAACGGGTTTGAAATTATAGACGACTACAATTATAAGATTTCGGATACTCATTCAAATCCCAACTATTGTATGTTTCTAAAGTATTAGAATTCTTTGTCTTTAAGAACGGGTTTTTGTAAAGAACGCCTCATATACAGCTACAGAACGCAAGTTATTTCCTATCAATGCCTTTATTCCAAAGATTTTTGTTGTATAGCTATAATTAGTGCTTAGCCACATTCTTGTATTTATATATTTCACAAATTTGTTTCCAACTAAATTAACTGTTATGTGGAAGGCAATTTTGAAAACGGGTTTATTAGTCGGAACGCTGGACATTATCGCTGCTTGCTTACAGGCCTGGCTATCAAATGGAGTTAAACCAGCCTCAGTTCTCAAGTATGTTGCAAGCGGTGTGTTTGGAAGAAAGGCATTTTCAGGCGGTTTTGATATGATGGCCTGGGGATTACTCTTTCATTTCATAATTGCGTTTGCCTGTGTTATTGTCTTTTATTGGGCTTATCCCAAAATGCATTTTTTATGGCGTAACCATCTCTTAAATGCAATACTAATTGGCTTGGTTGCCTGGTCTGTTACTAATCTTATCATCCTCCCTGCAAGTAATGTTCCTGCGCCTCGTTTTTCGTTTAGCCGGGCAGCACAGGCTTTTGGGATTTTAACTATCTGCATTGGCTTGCCATTAAGTGTTATGGCAAAAAAATATTACCTGCCGGTCCAAGATGATGATAAAGTTTCAACACAAGATAACAGACCACGGACTAACTAGTATTGCTATCAAAATTTATAAATGACTACTCTTAGTCTCCTGTTATTACCGTTGTCCCGGATAAGCAAAGCCGGATAACTATCTGTGGAAACTATATCAATAATTTCCGGGTCCGCCATTCCAAGTTTATCTTTAATATGCGTAATGGTAGCTCCTTCATCATATGTTTCGAAAAGCGATAAGGTAGTATTCGTTCCGTTTACACCTCCTCCAAAAATTATGTGCTTTTTATTTGCTGGATTAAGCCAGACACCTTTTATATAGGCAGAAGGTAAAGAGCCTGACTCTGTGCTTTTAAACAGATACTTCCATTGCGTACCTTCCACTTTACTTAAAGCTCCTTCCATACCCACATAAAGCACACCGGGGTTTGATTGAAATGTTTCCAGGCAATTGGGTCTTCGGTTTTCCCACTCATAGTTTTTGCCTATGAATTGATTCAATGTACCAAGCTGAACGGGGTCGGTTGCATCAATACTGTATTTCCCTAGCCATGCATGGTCTAATGGAGCCTCTGAGCCCTGAAATATCTCATTCGGATTTCCATCCAAAAAATTGATAACACAGTCGATGCCAAAATAAGACTCTGTTCTGTAATTCTGCCTGTGCCAGTTTTGTCCGCCATCTTTTGAAATGGCGATTGTAGCACCACCAAGATTTGCAAAAACCTGATTGGGAAAACCGGGCCTCACTCTGATATCGGAGTAGGTTTCGTATCTGCTATTCCTGATATCAAAAACCGGTGAGCTGACCGGCTGCCATGTAAGTCCGGCATCACTCGAAATGTATAATGATTTTTCGGTTGCATTGTTTGATTCTGCAGCAGCAATAAACTTTCCGGCAACATAGGGATGATTGTAAAGCAGGTTGATTTTCTTTCCATCCAATCCGGCTCTTTGCCAAACCCTATCTGAAATTTTCATCTTCCAAACCCCATCATTAGTGGCAACAAATAGGTCTCCCAAGCGGTAGAACATCATTGCGGGTGTAGGAATGGTAACAGATGAAACGTTTGATACGTAACCATAATCCAGAAGTTCGCCTTGCTTTGATGAAGAACCATTTTTTTTACATCCCATTAGAATTACTACCGACGATAATACAGTTATTAGATTTCGCATAGATAAATATTTACTTTAAGGTTGTCTGACACCGCAATTTTAAAAACCGTTGCTCAAAAAAGAAGCAGCAGGTGTTAAATAAAAAATAAAGCAAAAAACAAACTATGAGTGAAACGATTTTCTGTACCACCGGCTACTTCCATTGCAAGTGTTGCCATCAATACACTTAATCAAAAGACCATATTCATATTATGTGTAAGCAAAGCAGGGAGTAAGGAAAGTAGCATATTATTTAACCTTAAATTTCCTGAATAGACAATTTTCGAAAATCACAAACGCCTAAACAAACTTCGCAACCATTTAGTTGTTCACAAATCAATTTCCATTCGTCCAACAATATTTGCATTTTATATGATGATAACTGGCTTCTGTGTTTTTTGGGAAAAAATTGGAAAAAAATTTGTGCAACCCGATAGTTGCACATATATTTGCAACCAGTAAGTTGCGTATATAAACAAACATATTATGAAAAGAGATGTATTTCAGGCAATAGCCGACCCGACACGAAGAGCAATTTTGGTGTTACTGACGCTGCAAACAATGACACCCAATGCTCTTGCAGAACATTTTGACAGTAGCAGGCAGGCTGTATCAAAACACATTAAAGTTTTAACAGAAGCACAGCTTGTAAAGCAAGAACAAGCTGGCAGAGAAATATATTATCACTTAAATCCTAAAAAAATGAAAGAAATAGCAGACTGGTTAGAACCCTTCCGCCTAATGTGGGAGAGCAAGTTCAGCAAATTAGATAACGTATTAAAAAACTTAAAAACGAAACAACATGGAAAATAAAACACAGGTTATAAAAGACCTAAAAGAAAAATCAATTTTAGTATCAAGAGAATTTGATGCTCCCCTTACCAATGTATGGCGGGCCTACACCGAAAGTGAGTTACTAGACCAATGGTGGGGGCCAGCTCCTTGGAAGGTTGAAACAAAGTCAATGAATTTTTCAGTTGGCGGGTTCTGGCTGTATGCAATGGTAAGCCCCGAAAATGAAAAGCACTGGGGTAAGATGAATTACACTGCTATCAGCCATCATGAAAGTTTTGAAGTTGAAGATGGTTTTTGCGATGAAGATGGAAACCTTAATACAGTAATGCCCATCTCAAAAGGGAAGCAGGTGTTTACTCAAACAACCACTGGTACGTTGGTTGAATTTAAAATGATTTACTCAACGGAAACTGACCTGCAAAAAATAATTGAAATGGGATTTGAGCAAGGCATTACGGCCTGTATTGAACAGTTGGAAACATTACTTAAAGAAAATAAATTTTAAACTATGCACACTGCACTTGCTTCATCAAGCTTAGTATGTGGGGTACTTTCCCTTTTGAGTTTATTAATTTTACATTTTACCAGCTCCGAGTTTAAACCCAGTTGGCGAATGGTAAGCGAATATGCCTATGGTAAACATAAATGGTTGCTTACATCATTTTTTTTCTGCTGGGGCCTAAGCAGCATTCTCCTTGCCATAGTGCTATGGGGTTTTGTGGAAAGTACTTGGGCAAAATTTGGCATCATCTTACTGATTGTTTCCGGAATCGGTGCATTTATGGGCGGCTTGTTTGATGTAAAGCACAAACATCATGGTTTGGCTTTTCTATTGGGCATACCAACGATGCCAGTTGGCGCATTATTGGTCAGCTATCACCTTATTAACAACCCAAATTGGCATTCGTATAAAACACCCATCTTAATTTCTGCCCATTTAATTTGGATTAGCTTGGTTTTAATGGCCATTGGAATGATGGCAATGTTTTCAAGCTTTAAGAAAGCAGGTATAACCTGGGATAAAAATACCGTGCCGCCGGAAAAACTACCAGATGGTGTAACTGCTTATGGGGGATATGCAAATAGATTTTTAATACTCTGTTATGTTGGGTGGGTAATATTAATTGCAAAAATATTTTTATCATTTTAAATTATTAAAACATTTTATCATGGAAAATTTACAACAAAACACAAAACTTGCCAAGCTTGTAATAACTACATCCATGCTTGCGTTGCTTTTATTGCTCCTGCTGCATTTTCTAAGCCCGGAATTTGGCCCTTCCTGGCGTATGGTAAGCGAATATGCTTTGGGTAAACATCAATGGGCATTAACACTTTTCTTTCTCCTTTGGGGTGTAAGTTCATTTAGTTTAGCACTTATACTATGGAAAGAAGTAACTACGAAAGCCGGAAAAATTGGAGTAATCTTTTTATTTATTTCTGGCATTGGTACCGCTTTAGCAGCAATTTTTGATGTAGAAAATAGTTTGCATGGTTTAACTGCCGCTTTAGGAGTACCAACGTTAATTGTGGCCGCTTTGCTAATCAGTTATAATTTAAGAAAAAAAGAAAATTGGGCAACAGATAAGAAGCGATTGCTGTTATCAGCACATTCCACCTGGTTAAGTTTAGTCTTGATGGCTGTTACGATGATGCTTATGATTAGTGGTTTTCAAAAGGCGGGTATTGAATTTTCTGAAAACAGTGCTCCGCCGGAATCTGTACCGGATGGTGTAATTGCATTGGGTGGTTATGCAAACAGGATATTGATAGTTACGTATATCCTATGGTTGGTAATTGCCGCAAGAGTTTATATTAAATCCCGTAATAAAAACTTGCAATATGCCAGCTAAATACGATACCATTGATAAGTACATCGCAAGTTTTCCAACAGAAATTCAAAGAATGCTGCAATCCATAAGGCAGTCTATCCAACAGGCCTGCCCCAAGGCAACAGAAACTATCAGCTATGCAATACCTACTTTCAAGCTGAATGGCAAGTTTCTTGTGTACTTTGCTGCGTTTAAAACCCATATCGGTTTTTACGCCACACCAACAGGCCATGCAGAATTTGAAGAGGATTTGTCAGCTTACAAACAAGGAAAAGGCTCTGTTCAGTTTCCTTTGGATAAACCAATGCCGCTTAACTTAATAAAGCGGATTGTAAAATTCAGAGAGAAAGAAATTTTAAACGCTGTAAATAAATAAATTTAATAACATAAATTAGTATGTATGTCATTTCAAGCTTATTTAGATACTATTAAAACAAAAACGGGCAAAGGCCCCGATGATTTTAAAAAACTGGCAGAGAAGAAAGGTTTTCTAAAGAAAGGAAAACTTACTGAAGGTGTAAAGGCCGGAGAAATTGTACAATGGCTGAAAGATGATTTTGCTTTGGGACATGGTCATGCTATGGCATTGTTTGCACTTTTTAAAGGGGTTAAAAAAGAAGGCGATAAGTGACTTGAACAAATTGATTGGATGTCCCCAGCGTTTTTCTTCTTATTAAAATAACATGGTTAGCATCATGGTGGAAATTGCACAATTCCGAAAACTGGCACTCTCTTTTCCCGACACAAGTGAGCAGCCACATTTTGAAAAATCTTCATTCAGGGTTGGCAAAAGGATATTTGCAACTTATGATGAAAAAAATAACCGTGCCTGCCTAAAATTATCCGAAATAGACCAGGATGTTTTTTCGGTATTTGACAAGACCATTATTTATCCGGTTCCAAACAAATGGGGAAAGCAGGGCTGGACACTTGTGGAGCTCTCCAAGATAAATGTTGCTATGTTTAAAAATGCCTTAACAAAGGCGTATTGGGAAGTGGCTCCTGCCGGATTAAACAAAACAACAATGCACAGAAGAAATAAATGAACATTAAGATTATAAAGCTCTCCGTTGACCACCTCGCCTTGGCAAAGCAATTCTTCATCTGGAATCAAACAGATGAGAATGTTGAAAGCCCTGTTATTCTCTCCGACAAGTATCTTCTAACACTTCTTTCAAATAACTTCTTTCATGCTTTTGTCGCTCTTGATAATGAGGCAATTATTGGGGGTGTTATGGCTTATGAATTGCCCATGTATAGTAAAGAGGAAACAGAAATGTTCTTATATGAGATTGGCGTAGAAGAAGCATACCGGAAGAAAGGCGTAGCAACACAATTAATACATAAGATAAAGGAAGTTTGCAATGAAAAGGGAATCAACACGATGTTTGTCGGCAGTTCCTTAGATAATCATGCGGCTAAGCAATTGTATAAATCTACAGACGGAAGAATGGAACTTATTCCGTGGTTTACTTATAATTTGGATGATAACGAAAACCAATAAGCAGTCCTGCCAAAAGGATTTCTCATTATGATTCTATGCCATTACCACCTTTAGCAGCCAGGTTTTTCGGTGCACTCGTCTGTACAGGGTTATTGCTGTAATCCCTAACGCTATTGATAAATAATATTCAAACCATGAAAGACCCGGCTCAATCCTTCCACCGTTTATATAAAACGTTACTCCTTCATCATAACGAAACGGCGAAACCATTGTACCGGATAAAGAGTACTGTGAATTGAGTTTGCATCGTCCTCAGCAAACACAATTCCTGATGTAAATAGGTCTGAATACAGGAATTGCAAAAGCAGTAGTGTATACAAAAAACAAATAACTTTATGGATATGAGCACCACTCAGAACAACGATAAAAGCACTGTTTTTCAAAAAGGCGGCGGGGGGACGAATTATGAACAATATATTCAAACTGCATTTATTACTACGATGGTGGTGAAAGGGAATGCTCCCTGCATTCCTCAAAACGAAATTGAAGAAATTGTACTACAATCATCAAATAAAGGTTGGAGCACTGATGACCTTTTCGTTATTGCAAAATCAGCCGTAGGGACACATCAACTTTTAATTCAATCAAAGCACACAATCGTATTTTCAGCAGATAATGAAATATTTAAAGATGTAATTAATTCTTTTTGGAAAGATTTTAATAAGCCCTTTTTTGATAAACTAAATGACAAACTAATTATCACTAAAAACAGGTTAAACAATATTGAAAAAAATTATGTAAAAGGATTGGTTAATTGTGCTAAAACACATAACTCTGAAACTGATTTTCTAAGTGAGGTGAACAGAATAAAAGCCTTGCAAGAACGGCTTGAAATATTTAAAACAGTTCTGCGAGTCGCTAATGACAACAAGCACCTTACGGATACTGATGTATGGCAGTTCTTAAGATGCCTTGATGTATTGGGGTACGATTTTTTAAATGAAGGAAGTGTAGATGAAACTAATTTTCTGAACCTTATTAAACTTTCGAAACATCCCGAATCTACAAAAAGTGAAAAAGACATTTGGAACAGTATCGTTACGTTCATAACCAAACATAATCCTTCAGGGGGAAGCATTACCAAGGATTCAATTAAGCAATTGGAGTTTTATAATGATTTTGATTTAAGCAGAATTGAGCCTGCCTATTCATCTGTTCGGAAACTTATTAGCGATGGTGCTGCAATTCTGAACCCAATTAAAAACGTAATTGGTGAATCTGCATCTGGCTATCATTTATCCAGACCAAGTGTTTATACTTCTTTAAGTGATGCAATTCCTGAAGCAGATATTATTTTTTTAACTGGCAAAGCTGGAGCAGGAAAATCAGCAATCGTAAAGGATTTATTAATTAAACCCGGAATTCATTCTACTGCTATTATATTTAAAGCCGACCAGTTCAACAGACCTCATCTTGCAAATGTATTAGCTGATATGGGAATTTCTCATTCCCTATCTGATTTGTTTTCCTGTTATTCTTTATTGCCAGAAAAATTAATCTTTATTGATAGCCTTGAAAAGCTTTTAGAAGATTCAGACCCTGACAATGCATTCAGGCAGTTACTTTCTTTTGCAAATGAAAATGACATTAAAGTAATTGGAACATCCAGAAAGTATGCAGTAGAGCTACTAATTCAAAAATATGGCATTCCAACAACCAATCTAAAAGTTATAGATGTACCTCCGTTAACAGATGAAGAACTCACCGAAGTTGAAAGAAGCTTACCTGCCTTAACAAATCCTTTAAGCAATAAAAATATCAAAACTCTTTTACGAAGCCCAAAATATCTTGACTTTACAATTCGTTCACTGCAACAATTTCCTGAAGACTTTACTGCAACATCATTAACAGGGTTTAAAAACAAACTTTGGAATACTTTGGTGTGCAACGCTTCCTATAGGGTTAATGGTTTGCCAGCAAAAAGAGAAGACGCATTTATGGGGATAGCTGTTTCAAGAGCTAAAGAAATGAAGCTCTTTATTAAACCGGTTAATGCTGACGAGGAAGCTATTGACTTATTGGAAAGCGATGATGTCATTTTTCAGGATGGCACAAACAGAAAGTATGCACCTTTTCATGACATTTTGGAAGATTGGGCTTTGGTAAAATATGTATCTGCTAACTATGAAGAAAACACAGCGGACATTAAAATATTCTTTCAGCAATTGGGTAACCAGCCTGCCATAAGAAGGGCTTTCAGATTATGGATAGAAGATGTATTGGTTGATGATGAAGCGAAAGTTGCCGCTTTATTACATTCAGTTTTACAAAATAACCAACTTGAACATTACTGGGCAGATGAGTTACTTGTTGCCATTCTCAAATCCGATGATTGCAAATCATTTTTTGTTTTTTTTGAAAAAGAATTACTTGCACAGCAGGGTAAGTTTTTTAATCGCTGTATGCATCTGATTAAAACAGCTTGCAAAGAAAATAATTATGTAGTAAGTGATACCCCTCTTTTACTACCAATTGGCTCTGGTTGGCAATACTCTTTAATTTTTATAGTAAACAACCTTACACACTTAAGTAATTTACGTAGCTCTATTTTGGAGTTTCTTGATAATTGGGAATATCGGCTTGTGTTCCAATATCCAAGAAATAAAGATGAATTAAACGCTGTAAAGGGTATTGTACTTTTTTTTATAAAGCAGATAGAAGATGCAGATGAATTTTGGCAGGAAAGGGCAACAGAACGACTTCAAAAACTGCTTGTTACAATATTGTTTGACATTGCAGGCATCGCCAAACAGGAGATTGAAACTCTGGTAACGGCTGCACTTAAAGGAGTAGAGGAAAAAGGCAATTGGCGGTTACGTTCATTTTATAAAATAGTGTTGGAAAAGTTTTTGGGTGGAATAAGAACACAAAGAGTTTGCTTGCATTTACCGGATTTGGTGATTGAAGCTGCCTGGAAGCAATGGAAATACAATCCACCTATTCTAAAACCAGAAGATTTCGGGAATGACCCTATTATACGATACATGGGAGATTCGATAGACCGCAATCATTGCTGGGGCATTGAAGACAGCTTTACTACTTTTCCATCTGGTATTTATAAAACACCCATTTATAATTTGCTGACTTTTCACCCGGTAAAAGCTCTTGAGTTTATCACCAGTTTTCTAAATTACTCGGTAGAATTTTATGTAAAGGCCAACTGTAACTATAAACATGAAGTAAAAGAAATTGAAATTACCCTCAATGATGGAACCACTGTAAAACTATGGGCAGGCTGGGAACTTTGGATAGCGTACAGGGGAATTAGCGTTACCGACTATCTCTTAGAATGTCTGCTTATGACCCTTGAAAAACATTTACTTGAGATTGCTTCAGCTAAAAATGAAAAAAGTAGGGAAAGCCTTAAAATTATTTTCGAGTACTTATATACCCATAGTAATTCAGTAATGCCCTTGGGGGTAATGGCAAGTATAATGATGGCATATCCTGCAGAAGCCGAAGAAGCTATGTTACCGCTGGTTTCCCTGAAAGAGATGTATCAATGGGAATCGAGCCGCCCTCTACAGGAGCATTCAAGCTTTGCCCCTTATGATGACCACATACCATTTGCACAAAAAGAGCGGTGGGAATCGAACCAATTACCACACAGACGAAAATACACAAGAGGTTTTGCTGATTTCCTGGTAGATTATCAATTAACTATTGGTAAGATTAATCCGCAATTAATAGAAATATTTGACAGAATGTGGGAAGAAGCAAAACCAGATGATATCATTTGGCGAAAGAAGTTAACTGAAATTGATACACGAAAATGGAAAGTAAGTGAGTTTGAGGAAGGGTCAGGACAATTTATGATACAGCCAAAGTATGAAGAAAGTGTTGCGGAGTTTATGGACACCGGAAAAGAGCAAATGGAAATTGCTAATAAAGCTTCAGGCTATTCGCTGAAGTTATCTAAAGTATATGAAAAGAACGAGCAAATTGGTTTTGAAACGTGGCAAGAATATTACTTTTATTATTCGTCCCAGAGTGCTATTGATATTTTGCATGACAGGCCAGTAACGCTGGCCTATATAGGTTTGAGAGATTTTTCAAAAGTTTTATCAGCAGATGAAGTAAGCTGGTGCATTCGAAGTCTATGTAAAACCATAGGTACGATTATAGGAGATACCCGTAACAGAAATTTCAGTCTTAGCAGGGAATACAATCTGATTGAGAAAGAAATAGCCTTAAGTTCTTTCCACCTGCTTTTTAATTGTGTAACAGAACAAATTGATATTGATGAATTAACCTTTATGATGCTTTTTGCATTAATTGCACCTTTTGGTGAGCATGAAATTGAGAAAATAACAAATTATATAAGGCATGATTTTTCAAAATTACATTTGAGTGTAACCAAGAGGATTTGGGAAGGCATAATTCATTACAGTAAATTCATTAAAGAGAATCATTATTATCATGACGACCATGACAGCAACCGTCTTTCTGAAGCAAGAAAAAAGGAATTTGATTTTGTAGAGAGTTTATGTAAAACCAATAACCATTTACCGCCTGATTTTACCGAACTAAATTTCAACCAATTTGAAGCCCATTATCTGGCTATTGCATTTTGTATTATCCCTGCTATTAATGCAGACGACAACCAATATGCAGATTTTATTCAAAAGTTTATCTCACTAGTTTATACTGATTTAGATAAAGAAGACGACCACTCATATAATAGAAACGGTGGCAGGCAAATACATCATCGTTTAAAATTCCATGTAGAAAAATGCCTGGCTGAAATTATTCTCTTTAACAATGGAAATACTTCAAAAGGAGTTCTTGGTCGGCTATCTTCATTGGTGTTTAAAATTAAAAGCAACCAGTTATACAAAAAAAACGACTGGCTCGAATTTGTAAACCGAACTTTTGACCTTGTGATTTACAAGCTGGAAGAATTCATATCGAAACCTGAAAACTCTGAAAACACTAAGCCCTTACTTGATGATTTTTGGGACAGATGGAATTATCTCTATGATGTTACTCTGGAAAGTAAAAAAGGGTATTTCAGAAATGCATTATTATTGGACACTGACATTTCATGGCCAGAACAACAAGAGCATTCGGCAATACTTGAAAACCGGAAAGACGGGTACAAGAGAACGGTGTATGAATTTGGGAAAACAAACATTAAGTCAGTCATCAAAGTGCTTTCAACTATTGGTAGAAAAGAGTTCCTTCCCGAAGGGCTAACATGGGTTACTGATATTCTAAGAAAATATCCAAAACAAATTGAAAATATCAATACCCTATCTGCAGAACGATTAGTAAAAAGCCTTTATTATAGCCACATTAGCACTATTAAGAAGAACCCACAGCTTGTTAATGATTTTATCTGGTTGCTGGATAAAATGATTGAATTGGGTAATTCTTCAGCCTACTTGTTTAGAGAGAATGTTATTGTTTATAAAAGAAATGTATAAATTCTTTCATTAGACTCGACGCAATCCTTTCACCGTTTATATTAATCGTTACTCCTTTGTCATAACGAAACGGCGGAACCATTGCGCCGGTTAAAGAGTATAGGGAATTGAGATTGGTCTCTTGTTAGATGCAAAAACCTATCCCGCCAAACACAATTCCAGAAACTGCAAATCAGATTTTATAAAGATGGAATTGCAATACTGCTCATTCAACTGACCCTGCCGCAAAATTATTGTCCTGCTCCGTGCGAAACAAGGTCTTCGTCCCACACCATATAGAGCCGTCAATCGCCACGGGTTTTCAAAAAAATCTCCACCAGATATTTCAAATGCTGCCTGCATTGGGTAGTATTTTATTTGAAAAACCTTGTTTCTCCGCCGCAGTCCTAATGGCTGGTCGCTAAGGTTAAATGAATGAAGCGAAGCTGAATTTATTTAAGAATCATTTTTTAAACATTTAAAATTTACAGTTATGGAAATCATCGGTAGAGTTACTGCGGATGCAACAGTAAACGAAACAAAAGCAGGGAAAAAAGTGGTGAACTTTTCTATTGCTATTAATGACACTTACAAAGTAAAAGGAAGCAATGAAGTAACAAAACTGGTTACTTACATTAATTGCTCGTACTGGATTAATCCGGGTGTAGCTCCGTATCTAACCAAAGGCACTTTAGTAGAGTGTGCAGGCCGTATTGGTGCAAACGCCTGGACAAACAAAGAAGGGGAAGTAAAAGCCAGCCTGACTTTCAATGCCAGCAAAATCAAACTGCATGGCGGTGGTAACAAAGTAAATATAGAAGTTACTACACCTCATACTACTGCCCCCGTTGCAGCAATGGCGGAAGCCGCAGAGGATTTACCATTCTAAAAATCAGGACAGCATTTGCAATGATTGCAGGTGCTGCCTTTTATTTCATCAAACAAAAAATTTACAATTATGGCACACAATATCAATTTCAACGAACAAACACAGCAACACAGCTTCTTCAGCGTAAAAGAAAAAGCATGGCATAATTTAGGGCAGATTGTGGAAGATTACCCCACCAGTAAAGAAGCATTGCAATTTGCAGGACTTGATTTTGAAGTATTGAAAAGACCTAACACCCACAAATTAGATGATGGCGCTGAAGTAGTTTCAAAATCTTCCTTTTATACTTACCGCCCTGATAACTCTGCAATTTTAGGTGACCGATTAGGAAAAGATTATGAAGTAGTGCAAAACATTGATGCCTTTAGTTTCTTTGATGCCATTGTTGGTGGCGAAGGCATACAGTACGAAACTGCAGGTGCATTAGGTAAAGGTGAAAAGATTTTTATTTGTGCTAAACTACCCGACTATATAAGAGTAGCTAACACTGATTGTATTGAGAAGTATTTATTCCTTACAACTTCACATGATGGGTTTGGAAGTATTATGGCAGCATTTACACCTGTGAGAATTGTTTGTAACAATACACTGAGCGCTGCTTTAAGAAATCATACCAATTCCATTAAAATACGCCATACTGCCAATGTAAAGGAAAGACTGGAAGAAGCCCACAAAGTATTAGGCATTTCCAACCGGTTAAGCCAGCAATTAGACGGTATATTTAACCAATGGGCAAAGGTTCGCATTACTGATAAGGAAGTGCAGAAACTGATACAAATGGCAATGGTTACTAACAAAGAAGTGTTGCAGAATATTCAAAACGGTGAACTGGATGAACTAAGCACCTGTTTTAAAAATATGTGTGATGCTGTGTATGAATACAACTTTGCCAGTCCCACGCAGCAAACAGAAGCTACCAAAGGAACAGTGTTTGGTACATACAATGCTATCACAGGCTATTTTCAAAATGTACGGAACTATAAAGACGATGAAGCCAAAATGAAATCGCTATTGTATGGCGGTACTGCACAATTAAAAACTCAAAGAGCCTTTCAGCTTTGTGAGAGTTTTGTAAAAAGTAAACTGGCGGGGACATACAATTGATGATTTGACAAAAAAAGGGCATTGTTAAGTGCTCTTTTTTTGTTTATAAAGCTGCCCCGCTATATTGAGGCAGATTTTGGGAAATGGCGGGGCAGCTTGTCCTACATCTCTTTTGATTATTGAATGATTTACGAATCTACTTTATTATCTCCTTTATGCTTTCAATTAGTATTTCAATCTCATTCAATGAGTTGTAATAATGCGGCGAAGCCCTTACCGCCCATTTAACTTTTTTCTCGTCAAAATCAATTACGCCAAAAGCCCGGTAGCTAGGTACTACATTTATTTTTCTTTTTAGCAATTCACTTACAATAAGTAGAGGGTCAGAATTTTCTACTGTAAACGTAACCAGGCCCCCTTGTTCAGGGCCTCTGTCTAATACTCTTATCCGGTCAATAGCTGCTAGTTTTTCACGGGTTAGTTTTGAAAGTAACTTTACCTGTTGCCAAATTTTTTCTTCGCCAATATTCCTGCAATATTCTATCGCCGCTGTTGTACCAATCACAGTTGAATATGCAAATTCCCAATCTTCAAATCTTTTCGCATCCGTCTGCTGTATGTATTTATCTTTTGAAACCCATTCAGCCCCTCTCATATCTATAAACATTGGCTCAAGCCCCGCTTGCAATACTTTGTCTGAGATATACAATGCACCAGTGCCACGGGGGCCTCTCAAGAACTTGCGGCATGTAACACTCAGAAAATCACATTTCAACTTTCTTACATCCAATTTCATCTGCCCCGCACTTTGGCAGGCATCTAAAATATACCATGTCTTATCAGGATAAACATCTCGGTATTCTTCATAAATTGTTGCAATCTGCGCCACTGGCTGGACCAAGCCTGAATTAGTAGGAATGTGAGTAATTGCTACCAATTTAGGAAGGTACTTGTGTAGCTTTTCTTTTAAATCAGTCAAGTCCACCCCACCAATAGTTGCGTTATTGATGTGAACGATTTTGATACCAATTCTTTTTTGAAGCGAAAGAAATTGAATTTGATTAGATACAAAATCATCGCAATCAGTTAAAATAACATCTCCAGCAACAAAAGGGATTGAGGATAAAGCCCTGGTGTATGAATCTGTTGCACTTGCAGTAAAAGCAATGTTTACAGGTTTGCAATTAAACAACAATGCTGCCTCTTCATAAAACTTGGCTATGATATTTGCCCTAAATGCAGATGCCTCATAGCCTCCAATTTCCGATTCCAATTTTATGTGGTCAAGTTGTGCTTGTGTAACAACATCGGGCATTAAGCCAGAGCCAGCATTATTGAAGTGAATAACATTTTTAGTTCCTGTTGTTTCCTCACGGAATTTTAATATTTCTGCTTCTGTAAATATACTGTCATCTGGAAGTGAAAAGTTTGCATTAGAGCTACCCATATTTATTTTATTGATTTTAATTAATATAAGCAATACAATCTATTTCTATCAAAACGTTTAATTGCACTCCCTTGGGAGCTACTTTACTTCGAACAGATTCATTACCGGTAAATTATTCTTTATACACTGAAATTAGTTTTGAAAATATTTCCCTCCCCGAGAAAAATATATTTTCGCCAATATTCCTAAAGTCAAGACCAGTTTGTTACAGCACTATTCTTAAGTTTTAAATAACCCGCTTTATCTGCTCTCCAATTTTAACTGTATCGGAATTTTTAGATGTCCGCACAATACAGTATAATGAATCGCAGGTTCTTATTTCCAGTTAATAAATATTAATTATTTCCGGTGCTAACTCAGGAATAAAAGGTTTTACTTTCTTAATTTATATCAGCATCAAAGTTATCAGAGATGTAATGCATTATTACTGCATTGTTACTATTTTTACGCATGAGTTTATTTATTTTTATATATCAAATGGGTAAAATATGCAATCACTTGATGAGTATGATAAAAAGCTTCTAAGGCTTCTTCAACAAAACAATAAGCTCACAACTGATGAGCTTAGTAACAAAGTAAACCTCAGTCAAAGTGCCGTACAAAGAAGAATTACCAGGTTGCGAAACGAAAAAATAATTGAGGCAGATGTTTCAATAGTTTCACAAAAAGCGGCTGGAATTGGCGTTACATGTATTGTTGACATCATATTGCATGAAGGCGGCTCAAAATCACTTGATAAATTTAAAACTGCTATGAAAAACTGTTCGGAGGTGGCTCATTGTTACTACGTAACCGGCACCTACGATTTTGTCTTAATTGTTAATACAAAAGATATGAGACATTTTGAAGAATTCTCTAAGAAGCATTTGACAGATAACACTAATCTCAAGCATTTTTATACCCATGTGGTAATGGATAAAGTTAAGATGGATTATGGAGTAAGAATTTAAATACTACTTTTCTTTCGTCAGAATATTAATTACTTTCCTAAATTTATCATTATCGTTCTATACCATAAATTATTGATTTAATCATTAATTCCCCCAAGAAGTTCTCCTTTTGGCTGCTGAAGCGGCCATGAAATTCCGGTTTAAAATAAAAACTCTTTGCTAAGTTGGCACAGCAAAGTCATTTGTACAAAGGCTTTTCAGCTTTGTGAGGATTTTGTAAAAGGTGAAATGGTAGGGATTTATAATTGATTATATGATAAAAAGGGGCATTGCAAAATGCTCCTTTTTTCTTTGGAAAGCTGCCCGCTATGTTGTGGGAGATGTTGGGAAATGGCGGGGCAGCTTGGGAGCATTGGATTATGACCTGAGTGTTTAATAACTTTAGGTGCCTTTAATTTCTCAACCGAAAAAGGTTTATAAGATACCCGCAACACCTAAAATTATTTTGAACCCGGTTTTTGTAAAGGATTGTAAATCACACATTTTAATTAAATTTACAAGTATTATTTGACCTTAAACCTTTACGTTGTTCCAAATGCCCATTAACTGGAATAATATACGTCCTTTGAATAATAGCCTGAATGATGGCTTTGAAGAGTTGGTATGCCAATTAGCTGCAAGAGAAATAATTACAAAGCAATACAAGTTTTACAGGATAGGAAAGCCTGATGGCGGAAAAGAATGCTTTTGGGAGCTTACAAATGGGAAGCTTATTATGTGGCAGGCAAAATACTTTACTACAAGTTTAGGGTCTGCTCAGTGGAAGCAAATTGATGACTCTGTACGTAATGCCATAGACAATCATCCAAAACTAACAAAGTATTATATATGCCTTCCTATTGATATGCCCGATGGAAAAGTAAATGGCAAAAAATCCATGCTTTCAAAGTGGAATTCTAAAGTGGTTGAATGGAAAAATTATGCCCTCAAAAAATCTCTATCCGTTGACTTTGATTTTTGGGGAAGTTCACAATTAATTACAAAGCTTTCGAAAAAAGAAAATGAAGGCTTAAAATACTTCTGGTTTAACAAGGAAGAGCTATCGGATGAGTGGTTTAAGCATAAAAATACCGAAAGCATTACAGCTTTGAGTGCCCGCTATACAAGAGAGCTGAATGTTGACTTACCAATGGCGAAAGTCTTTAATGGTATTGCAAGAGATACAGATTTCCAAACCCGGCTTCATAAGTTCTACACTGCCTTTCTTGATAAATTCAGAAGCACTCGTATTACTTCCGGAAGTAAAAAGTTAAATGGAGAACTGACTAAGCTTGCAAAGACAGCTTTATCCTTGCGAAGTATTTTTGAAAAAATTGATTTTACTGATAACAGCCCAATACCTTACAATACATTTATAAATAAATTAGATACTTGTTTAGATTTAGCTGTAGTCATTCGTTCTTATTTATTTGAGCTGCAAACCAAGGCTGAGAAAAAAAAAGCCACAGGGCAATACGGAACAAAACCATTTTCTAACGAAATAAATCAACTGGCAAATTTTTCGGGGGCTGCAAATGAGTTTAAGCGATTCTTATTGTCACCGGCTTGCAGCCTTGCAAATAAGCCTTTCTTATTAGTTACCGGCGATGCAGGAACTGGTAAATCTCATTTGTTGGCAGATGTTATTGAAAAACGACAAGAAAAGGGAGAGCTAAGCCTTTTTCTGCTTGGGGAAAACTTTACAACAGATGAGATGCCCTGGACACAAATCCTGCAAAATCAACTACGTAAAAATAATTTAGATGAGATTATTTTTCTTGGGGCGTTAAACAGCAAAGCTGAAAGCTTGCAGAAAAGAATTGTACTATTTATTGACGCATTGAATGAAGGCAATGGAAGAAAAATATGGATTAACAGGTTAAGGTCGTTTATTGAAACCATAAAAAATTACCCCTGGCTTGGGGTAGTAATGAGTATTCGTTCTTCATTTGAAAAATTGATTGCCCCGGTGGATGAAATTAATAGTGATGTAATAACGAGAGTAAACCATCGGGGTTTTGCTGATAATGAATACATAGCCATCAAACGCTATTTTCAGTATTATCGCATCACACTGCCATCATCACCTTTTTTAAACCCCGAGTTTCAAAACCCATTTTTTTTAAAACTATTTTGCAAATCACTTTCGGAAAGGGGTTTGAATCATGTACCAGATGGCTATCAAGGTATCACCAGTATTATCGACTTCTTTCTGGAAAGCATCAACATAAAACTGTCAAAACCGGATGGATTGTATTATGATGAACGAAGAAAATTAGTTCAAAAAACTGTTGAAAAAATATTACTTAAAATAGTTGAAGATGGAACAGATTATATCGAATTTGATGAGGCAAATGCAATAGTAGATGGAATTTTCAAAGATGCCTGCAGCACCCGGGAACCATATTTGTTACGCCTGATTTCAGAAGGAATTTTTAACGAAGACCTGCACTGGTGTGAATCTGGTAAATCAACCTATGTTATTTACTTTGGTTACCAGCGGTTTCAGGACCACCTTACTGTTTCCTTTTTACTGGATAAATACTTGGACAAGAAAAAACCTGCTGAGTCTTTCAAAAACGGGAAACTGCATGACTTAGTTAAAGATAAGAGTGCTGTAAATCGTAACCAAAACCTCATTGAGGCCTTGAGCATACAACTGCCGGAACGGATTAATAAAGAGTTATTTGAAGTAGCCCCGCACACTAAACTATATTATTCAGTCGCTGAAAGTTTTATTCAGTCCTTAAGCTGGAGAAAGAATAATACAATTGGAGAAACGGCCGTGAAGTATGTTAATGAGGTGATACAGGATAATCAACAATTGTTCGACCAGTTTCTTGAAGCAATTCTGCTTAATTCCCTGAAACCCGATTTTTACTTTAATGCTGAACGGATTCATACCTTTTTACTGCGCTTTTCTATGCCAGAAAGAGACCGAATTTGGACAATATGGTTGCAAAATAAATATGGTGACGATAGTTACGAAGTTACCCCGGTTAAAAAAATAATTGATTTTTTCTGGAGCACTGATATGCATAGTCATATTGAGGATGATTCTGCATTTTTAGGCTGTATAACCTTAAGTTGGTTTTTTACAAGTTGTAACCGTTATTTGCGAGACGCTGCTACTAAATCACTGGTAAGCCTTTTGCAAAGCAGACCTCATTTAATTAAACTGCTGTTAGAAAAATTTAAAAATGTAAATGACCCGTATGTTCTTGAAAGGATATACTGTGCTGCCTATGGTGCAGTTCTTAGGACAGAAGGCCATGAATCATTAAAGCCTTTGTGTGAATATATTTATACAGCAGTGTTTAAGCAAAAAGAAGTGTATCCACATATTTTACTCAGGGATTATGCTAGAGAGATTATTGAATTTG
This sequence comes from Bacteroidia bacterium Ga0077558, assembly GCA_001464625.1. Lineage (GTDB taxonomy): Bacteria > Bacteroidota > Bacteroidia > Chitinophagales > Chitinophagaceae > JJ008. Next base: position 132,413 of record LNFJ01000004.1, read on the forward strand.
CTAACTATGTAGGTGTAAACATTTCTTTCGATATTTCAAGGACAAGGCCACCGTACAAAAGCAAAATTCTGCCAAAAACGTTTCCAACAGTTGCTGCTATAGACAAAAAATACTCACCCAAGAAAGATACAGGCAATTACGGAAAGCTTAATTGGGGTTCCACAGCCATATTAATGTCAATGACGACAGAGTATGGAAGAGGAACTGCCGGATATGGTGATTTTGGCCGATATACTTTTCAGGCTGCATTTGATGATTGGGAAGTTGATTATAATGGGTTAAGTAACTATGCAGTTCAACGAATTTTTGAATTAGGGTACGACCCCAAATTATTTACCAGTTTTGATGCAGAACAAGGTTCAGGTAGAAGTGCAGGACATAAAGAACGGATTGGGAAGAAATATCAATGGATTGTTTTTTACGAGTTATTAGCAAGGGTTTCGGACCAGTGCAAGTTAACAGATGAATCTGCCTGGGGCAGCAGGCCAAAGCCTGCTATGCCATATGATGGCCCTTGGTATCCCTACGTAAGAGATATTGACCCATCCTTGTTGGTTAGAGAAATAAGTGCAGAAAGGTATGCGGATGAGTTTTCTCCTTATTGGTGGTTCAATCAACCATATACTCACTGGAATATGGATAATAAGAAATGGATTGAAACCAAAAATGATTTACCCCTGCCTGCTGATATTTTAGAGGTAACAGATGAAGAAAACGAAAAATGGCTGTGGCTTGAAATTCATCCCGAGTGGGGTGAAAAAGAGCCGTTAGGGGAAGACAAGTATAGTATTCAGCGGAAAAGGCTATGGTATCAAATGAGAAGTTATCTTATAAAAGAGAAAGAATTAGCACAATTCAAAAAAGCTTTCGCAAAAAGGGATTTTTATCGTGGTGAACTGCCTGAAGCAAGAACTATGACTCATGTTTATGACCGGGAATATTATTGGTCGCCCGCATTTAAGTTTTTTAATAAACCGTACTATACTGGAGAAGACTGGATTAAAATACAAAAAAAACATGGTGATGACTACGTAGCCGAATTGCATCGAACCACTGAGTATTTTTTGTGGGAGGAAGAATTTGACTGCTCAAAGGAATCACCGATACAGTTTTACAAACCAGTTGAATACATTGTAAAAGTGTTACAATTAAAGAACACTACAATAGAAGGTGAAATGACAGATAAGACCGGGAAAAAAGTCTGCTTTGACCCTTCTGTAAACAACAAGAGTATCGGAGGCTTGCTGATACGAAAAGAATATTTACTTGACTTTCTCAAAAAAGAGAAACTTTTACTTATATGGGGTGTAGTCGGAGAAAAACAATTCTTAGGAAATTTCAGAGATAAAGAAGCGTATTGGGGAAGGCAGAACATTTCAGGCCTTTTTACGCTTACCAACGAAGGTATTAATGGGAAATTTATGTTTGAAAAAGAAGAATAATTAACAAAATGCTCTCTCAAGACCAATATGACAAATATGATTTGCTGTTGCCATCAAAACTTGATGGTGGCTTATTAATTCTTGCCTTATATCAGAAAATAAAAGACAAAGAACTGGACGAACAGTTTACGATTAATGATATAAAGGAAACACTTGTGGAGATAGGTGATAAATACGAAGGTCAATCTACACCGCAAATTGAACGCCTTCTGAGAATACTCTTACACTATTATTTGAGCAATAATGCGACTGCCCCTGGGAAGTATTATTTAACTGATTACGCAAAAAGTATTGTTGGATTAGTAAACAACAGGGTTGATAACCCGTATAAAAACTTTAAACTTAAGTCAAGTTTTGAAAAAGCATTTATTATTAAGCCACAGCAAATCAACTCAGCTGATGACCTTGAAATAAGGTTTGGTCACAATTTCATAGCAGGAAGCAAAGAAATTATTTATCATCATTTAGAAGCGTTTAATGATGAATTAAGAGCCGCATATACTCAGTTGGCGGAAATTTTGAAAGCAGACGAATTGAATGCCGCAAATATGGTGAATAATTTTACCACTGTTTTCCGAAAATTTGGTGAAAAAGCAGAAGATATAACTAATGCGATTGCCACCAAAGACAGGTTTTTAAAGGATTTGCAACTAATTGTGGACAGATTTTACAACGCCTTGGAACAGTTCAGGCCCCCAGATTCTGAAGCAGGGTTTAGCCAACTTACTGCCTTAAAAACCGAGTGGCAGAGGGCAGTTCAGGTTTATAATGAGTTAGAAGCTTTTTTTAAAACAGTGGATTACAGAATAGCTAATATTCGCAGGCAAATAAATAATGCAAGTGACAAACTAAGCGAATTGCATGAACATTTTACAACAAGAGCGGTAATGCGGCTGCAGATTAAACGGCTATTGGATTTAGCACTTGAAAATGCAGGCTATCATGAAACGGGTGTTGTCTTTAACGCAAACTTTCCGTTAAAAAATGTGATTTCTAAGAAAACAAGATTCTTTTTTCCTGAGCACTACGATTTTGAATTAACTGTTCAGAATGAATTGTTGCAGATGCAAGCGGATAAAGTGTATGAAAAACAAAAGAGACATGAAATTGAAAATAAAATCATGCGGCAGCAAGTTGTCGCAGAATGGATGGAGAAAGCCGAAGCCAGATTAAACGAAACAGAATCTCTCGAATTGAATGACTTTATGGATGAAATGATTGAATCCGGTGTTGACACTTCTGTTGTTTACGAAGTGGTGGTAGGAGTTGTTACACATTCCAGTAGTTTATCTGGCAGGGTACTTAACATAGAAAAAAAATCCATTGAATTAAGTAATAAAGAATTAGTAATATGGAAAATGAAATTAAGCAATCGCATGAATATGCGTTTCTGAGTGAGGATGATGTTGTACAATATTTTTCGGATATTAATTTCAAACTGTTATCGGGAGTGCATATAGATAACAGGCATTATGCAATATTTTCAGTACTGGAAAAGTACGAAAATCAATGGCGGTCATTTTATGCTTCGCTCTACAATTTGAATCTCGTACAGGATATTTTTGACAGGGAAGTTTACTACTACCTTGAGTTTTTCACCTCAGGAAAGGGAAAACTCTCAGACAATTCTTTACATATTGCTTTAACAGAAATGCAAACAATTACAGGTTTAATGCTAATGGACATGTATTATCAACGCTATTTTGAGGCGCAAAAAATTATTAGTTGGGCTGATATACGTCAGCAGATTGAAGAAAGTGACCACAGAGCCAACTACCAACGCATATTGTTTAATGTCACCAGGCTTTCTTATTCTGAAAATGAATGGCAGTCAGTTGAAAAAAAATTCCGGGATGCGATTCACAGCTTTGACAAATTGGGCTGGGTAAGCAAAGAATCGTCTCTGGGGGAGGAATTGATTTTTGAAATAAGGCCTGCCATTCATCGCCTTGCCAAGTTATATTCGTCTGAGCTGGAAAACTTTGAAAACTTTTCTATTATGTTAAAACAGAATGAAGAAGCATGACCTATCCCAGAATATACTCTTTATCCACTGTGGGCATATTAAAGCATTATGTGCATGACTATCTATTCCATCCATTCCGTACAGACTTCGTAGGCGACAACGGCGTTGGAAAATCAATCATTGCCGATTTGCTACAAATATTGTTTGTTTACGACAGTGAGTTAATTAGGTTTGGTACAGATGGTCTCCAGCAGGAAAAACGAAATATAGAGTCTTTGCCATATAAAAGCCGCATTGCCTACTGCACGGTTAATCTTGAAGTGAGGGAACGGGAATTTCTTACAATTGGTATTTGTATAAATAGTGGCCGTGGCAGACACATTGTGCCATTTATAATTTCCAAAGAAGCAGATTTAAGACTTGAGCTGGACAGGCTTGTTCTTACCGGCGATGAGTTACTTTTTGCAACTGATATTCCCGACAACAGTACTGTTCCCGATTTAAACACCCTTGCCAAGAGGCTTTTGACTGATAAAAGACTTTGTCTTAATTTTTTCAGGACAAAAGAGGAAATAAATAGTTACTATAAGTTTCTGTATGAAAAAGAAATTCTTCCTCTAAATCTTGCAAATGAAAAAAGCCTCCGGGCCTATGCAAAAGTTATTCAGTCTTTTTCAAGAGCAAAATCCCTCAACCTTAGCGGTGCGAATGCTTCCCGGAGTTTAAAGGAATTTTTATTTGAAGAAACGGATAAAGAAATCGTTGAGCAGTACACTACACAACGGGGTGAATTGGAGAAAATACTAAAGGAATATAAACGCTTGAATGAAGACATTAAGACCTTAGAAAGAAAGCAGGAAAAACTTGAAAATTTGATGCGCCTCGAAGCTACCTATAAGTCCTGCAATAAAGAGCTGAAACATACACGACTTAGCATTGCATACAATAACCTTCAGGTTCTGAGGAAAGAAGAAATTGAAGGAAAAAGCATGTTTAAACAAAAGCAAGATGAACTATCAGGGCTTAAGACTATTTGCAGTAAACTGCCGAGGGTCGAAATCGCAATAGAAAGGAGCCTGCAAAAAGCTAATGAAAATTATGAATTGCATACTGAGTATAAGCACTTGTTTGACAGTATGGAAATTCTTTCAAAGGAATTAAATGAATTATCATTACTTGTATTACCAAAACTTAATGAAGAATGGGTAGGCGATTGTACTGAAACAGACATAGACTTGCTAACAGTAGAGCAATTAAAAAGTGAAGTTGAATTTGCCAGGCCTTACCTGAAAAAGTACCCAACCTTAAAACAGCTTTTAGCTGCCAGAGACATGCAGGCGAATGAAATTGATGCCCAGAAAAGTGGGTTGGTCAATCAGAAAAATCAGAACGAAAATCTGTTAAAGTTACTTAGTGGTAAAGATGAAAATAGCCTAATGAATTGGTTCTTACAAAACTTACCAAAGCTGGATAAGGAGAAAAAACAGGCAATTCTATATTTTGCTTCTGCTTCTACTGGTATAACGCAAAAACCCAAAAATGCTGAAAGGTTCCTGAATGCAGAGAAATTTTTTGAAGATTTTGATATAATTTCTGACAGTTCCAAAAAAGGGTTTTGGATAAGGCTGGGCTCTGTTTCGGAATTTATTGAATTCACCGATGATGTTTCTTTTCTTTCAGGCAATGGAAGTATGCAGCAATCAATAACTAAGCTGACTAAAAAATTAGAAAGTGAAATTGCACAGATAGATAATAAATTAGCTGAGTATAGAAAAATTACAGACGGTTTACCTTACAGCGAAGAAATAATCCCCATCAACTTTGACCTTACAATTGTAAAAATTGATGCGATGGAACGACTAAAAAAAGCGGTGTATTGCATTTTACATAAAGAAAAAATGGTTCAGCACCTACTGAATAAAAAAAACAAGTACTCGTCCCGTATTGATGAAATAGCAAATACCGTAAGTGTTAATTTTACAGGTAGAGAACCTGAAGTGTTAAGACGGTCTTTTGATGCAGTTAGAAAATTATGGCAGGGCCGATTGAATAAAATTAAAACTTATTCAGGCGGTAAGTCTGAATTATTAAAAAGCTGTGAAACGGATGTAGCCCGTCTCAAGGATAATCTATTCCTGACGTCTGAAAGGCTGGTTAAAAGCGAGTCCGAATTTAATAAACTACAGAATGAGTATTATAATGAGTTTACCGAAGTTATTGAAGATTTTCCTGCAATTACCAGAATGGAAGATGAACTTGAAACTGCATATAATAATGCTTATGGGGAATATACAAGCAAATACATTGAAACAGCCACCCATTTTGCAGAAACAGCTAATGAAAGGAATACGGGAGTTAAAATAGAAATCAACAACCGAAGCTACTCATTCCGGGTTTTGGAAGAAGCTTTGCTGGGCTCCAAAGTCAAAACAACTGATAATATCGCCGCAGCCTTATTTGAAGCAAATCAAAACAGACTCACCATAGCAGATGGCATCAGGGATAATATGATTAATGTATTTGATGGCACTGTTAAAAGCTATAAAAAATATAAAGAGCAGGTTCAGTCGGTCAACGTATTTTTCAAAGAGAGGAAAATCAGTAACCGGTTTTCTTTCAAATTATCATTTACTGAAAATAAGGCAATCAATATTTCTCTTGTAAATGAAATGACTGACAAAGTGCGGCTTACTGCCAAACAAGGTGAGCTGAATTTCAACCAATCTATAGATGAGTTTGTCGAGGAATTTTTTAAGAAGGTAGCCAGGCTAAAAGAAAAGGTGCCAATTGATAAGCTCCTTAACCCAAGAACTTATTTTGAGTTAGCAGTAAGTCTTACTGACCAGAATGACCTTGAAATTCCAGGCAGCACCGGTGAAACGTATTCCGCAATAGCGCTATTAGGTATCGCCCGGCTATCAGTAGCCAGCAGAGAATACAGGAAAGGCTTGCGATTTATTATTCTTGAAGAAATAGGAAGCCTGGACAGCACAAATTTTAATACTTTCCCGGCCATAGCCGAGGAGTTTGACTATCAGATTATCACAATGGCTCCTCATCCATTTAATATTGGTTTAACTGATGAATGGTATGCCCATCACTTAATAAAAGGGAAAGATGACGAGAATATTAATTATAATCCAAGTGCTTCATATTTTAAAACAAGCAAAAGAGCTGAGCAGCTCGAGATTTATCTAAAAAGAAATAAAAAATGAATTGGATAGAGTTAAAAGCCTTGAACAAGCTCTATACAACAGGAAGAGTGAAGCTGAACAACACACTTGTAATGAGTGGGGAGTTTCGCTTTATACACAATTCTTTGAAGCTTATTGAAAGAACTTCCTCTGAATACATTGCTGTTGACGGATTTAGTATGTTTTATGAAGCAAATTTCCAGACAAAATATACAGCGTACAATTTGTTTCTCACCAGTAATAACTTATTAAAACCGCAAACCAGGCTTTCTGATGCTGATATTGCCATTCTAATGAATATTCAGAATTGGAAGCAGGATGGAACACTTGAAGAACTCCGGCGGCAAATAATAGCATCAGATGAATCATTAAGAGGTGTGTCACAAATGTTTTTTAGGAATGAGAAGTACTTAGATAATAAGCCATCATTAGTAGAAGCCCTGAAAAAGATTTTAGATGTCCGGGATTTTGCCAATGAGAAAGACCAGCAGTATATCTATAAACTGGAATGTCATAATCCGGTTGAAATTGTTCTTTGTGAAAATCTGAATTTTCTTACGATGCCAAACAAGCCGAGAAACAATGGTATTGAACTTTGGTATGCAGGCGGTAAAAACGTTGGTAAACTCGATTATGCAGATACAAGGGGTTTGCCAATTTATTATTCTTGTGATTGGGATTATGATGGCCTGTTTGTTATTTATCCATTAGTGAAAGAAAAAATCCCGTCAATAAAGTTATTAACCCCCAACGGTCCGGCAAGAAGCATTACCGAAACGGAGCATAATAGTTTATGGCCAACTTTACCATTACCGCTGGACTCAGTTTTTTCTGATAAAGACCAAAGAAAATTGGCAGAAGCTTTAAAAAAAAACAATCAATGGATAATTGAAGAATCTAATTCTATACTAACTATGCTTGGAATTGAGAATTAAAAAGGGGCTGGGTGTACGCTTATACACTTAGCCTTTATGGCTTAACTTCTGATGGTAGTGTTTAATGAATTTATATTGGGAACGTCTATTTTTCAGAATTGCAGAGCATAACAAAGGTTGGCCTTTGGCTCGTCTTTTATCGCTCTACAATGCTAAATTTATGAAATTTCCCTTACCTTAAGCCCTCAATAACGGATAACTAAATATTATCACTATGGGAGTACTTGACTCTATTTTATGGAAACCCCTACTTGAGGAATCTGCACAGGTTATAGTTGGCGCATTAGGGTCATACACTCTTGGCAAAATTGTTTCTAAGCTATACGACAAAAATACTTTTGACGGCTCAATTGACTTATGGAAACGGGGAATTATGAATCAGACTATAGGTGAAGGCGATACAGTTCATATTGATGGGCTTATATCTCCCTATTCCCAATTATTTCCCGGCAATCCTTATGATAATGCTAAGAGGTGGAACAAACTGTATGAATTTGATGGCAAAATCACTAATAATGAGCTCCAGACCCTTGAGTTTTCCTGTGGTTCCGACTCAGCCTTAAGGTTAAGAAACTTTAATGGAGAGAGTGTAGTAGGCATATATCACAGATATGGTTTTATTGGTGAAGGAATATTAGGTGTTGTACCCACTTCGTTGCTACGAAAAAAAATCCCAACGTTCTTTGAAGGGAAATTTTGTGCAGCGAGAGCAATTATATCGGGAAAACTTACAAAATGTCCGAGTCAGCATGGTTTTGTTGTTCAGGGAATAGCCCTTAAAGCAGGAATTCCCTTCAGAGAAATTGACTATAAGAAGCTTTATTATGTACAGGTCAACTCGATAAAGTTAATTACAAAAGCATCAAACAATACCTTCTCTCTTTTAGGCACTACATGGGCCGTAACAGAGGCTGCAAAGAGCCAATATATAGTGTCGTATGGCTATATAAGTGATGAAAATGAAAAAAAATCATGCGTAAGTAAGATACAGACAGCAAGTTCATGGAAAAAAGCAAGGGTTTACTATGACGATATTGAAGCCCCTAGCCAGGATTTAAGTTTTTCCAAAAACTTTATACTCTAAATATTTTTTATGTAAGTCTTCAAATAGGGCGGCAAATACAAATAATATCTTAGAAACCTCGGGTCATAAGAAACGCATTTACTTTGTGCAGGGTATTTAGCCCACTTCTTTTGTATTTCATTTTTTACTTTATCGGCACTTTGCTTTAATGCAGGTGATTTGCTCCACATTGACAGTAAATGCATAATTCCCGGATACTCTGGTACTGTAACTAGCGAGAAGGCGGTATGAAATTTTTTACGCAATAAGGAAACCGTTCTGTTTGACCGGTCACTTTCATAAATATGTCTGTAAACAAGGTCACAGCAAATACCATGGTCTGATAGCTTTGAAGCTAATAATTCAAATGAATTTACAGGGGCTTCCAATAAATCCAACGCATCATTAATAATCAAATCAAACCGCTCATTACTTTTTTTGAGGAATGATTTGACGTCTTCAATAACTAATGAAAACCTTTCATCAGTTAGAATTTGTTTTGGATGTGAATAATTTGCACTAATTAAACTGATAACTGCATTATCGTAGTCAACCATAACAACTTTCTCGATACTTTTATATTTGAATATTTCGTTAGCCGCAAAGAACGACCCTCCGCCGATAATCAGTACTGTTTTTACCTTCGGAATAAAAGAAGCTGGTATATGTACCAAACTTTCATGATACAAAGGAGCCCAGGCTTCGATATGCTGAATTTCTCCATTTATTACCAATATTTTTCCGAGTAATTTATGGTTTAGTAATTTGATTGATTTACTTCTTTGTGAAGCTGATTCACTTATAATTTCAAAATCTGAAATTTGTAGCGAAATGTTGTTGGGCTCAAAGAAATGAAGCATTGATAATATTTAGTTATCCGTTATTCAAGAGGGAAACTATGCCAGCTTTAATGTGCCTCTCGGATGTCTTGATTTTAATAATGCCCTTTGCCTTTGTTTATTCACATGGGTGTATATCTGGGTTGTCATAATTGAACTGTGTCCAAGCATTTCCTGGATGTATTTTATGTCAACATTTCTCTCCAGCAGTAGTGTGGCAAAAGAGTGCCGAAACATATGGGGTGTGATATGTTTTTTTATGCCTGCCTGCTTATATAGCTTCCTGACCAGTAACCTAATTGATTGGTCAGACATTTTATTACTGAACTTGTTCACCAAAAAATAGTTCCCAGAGTGCCTTATTCTTTTTTCACACAGTCCCCGATAAGTTCTTAAGAGAAATAGTTGTTCCTCATTGCAAAGCTGAATTATCCGCTGTTTACCGCCCTTCCCAGTAATTAAGATATCGCCAGTTTTGAGGTTAATATCAGAATCTTTAAGATTAGCTATTTCAGACACCCTTCCTCCGGTAGAAAATAATAATTCCACAACAACAATATTTCGCATGGCCTCAAAAAAACTAAAGCTGTCATCGCTGCAACTACTCTTTTTTTGCCTGTAAACCAGTCGAAGAATTTTAGCAATATCTCTCAATGAAATTGTTTTGGGCAAGACCCTGGCATCTTTAATCCTGATTTTCATTTTTCGCAATGGGTTGACAAAACTTTCCTCTTCAAACTCAAAAAAGTTAAACATCGCTTTTAGGGATGCTATCTTTCTCTTGACCGATTTTGGCTTTAAGTGGCTGATGGATTCAAGATACTTTCGCAAAGCCGGTTTCGCAATCGTTGTAATATCCGCTGGTATTTCATTCGACAGGAGAAAGCAATTGAACTGTGTCAAGTCTGTTTGGTAAGCTTTTAATGTTTTTTCGCTAAGGCGTTTCTCAATTTTGCAATGGAGAATAAATTCTTTTACTGCTTCTGCGATACTGCTCATGGTGGATTTATTTTAATAATAAAAAAGGGGCAATCAGCCCCTGGTATTACACTAAAATAAACCGTAATATGGATTTATAGAATCCGAATATTTTTTTCATTTATTCCTGCTACAAAGTTCCCCTTTTAGCCGCTAAAGCAGCCTTGAAATTCTGGCATAAACTAAATTAGTCCCCCAAAGCAACAGACACTATTTATTCCGTTGCTTCATGGCCTTTATTCCCAAAAGACAGGGCATGTTCTGTAATTAATTCTTAAACAAGTAAAAAGTTAAGTTACGGAATAGATGAAAATTTCCACAAAATCACAAGCGCAGTTTAGAGATAATTAGCTTGCATAGTTAATCCCCATTTTACCAAGAAAATCCCGGATAATAAAAAAAGCCATAGCGGAAAATTCTTTATCCTCTGCCGAATAAACCTTAAGCTGTTCAATTTCTTTTTCTAAGGCTTTTTTCCTTTTTGCTATATAAGCCTGTGAAAAATTATCAATATTATCATTTAAATCTTTTGCATGGTCTTCAAACGTCTTTAGTGCACTCAACAACTTCAATGCTGCTTCCTGTCTTGCCTCTACAAGAAACTTTCTAACCAGCGCAAAAACATCAATTGAGTTTTTCCCTTTGGGATTAAATGAGTTATCAGGTAGTTTTTTAGCATAAACCATTCCTGTTGCATCAAATTCAATAAAGTCCATTGGGTCTTCTTTGCAGGGGTCTATCAGTAATCGATACGGCTCTTCATCGTTAATATTCCGTTTATGACTTTTTATTCTTTTCTTATTATTACTTAGCGGAAACTGATTCTTCTTTCCTAAGTTTTTTTTGCTCCCGTCAATTAGCGGTTGTTTTCTTTCCTGATTGCAGTGCTGGCAGGATAGGAAAAGATTGTCCCAATTAGCTCCTAACCAATAATACCCTGGCTTTATTGAAACTTTATTCTCTTCGGTTACTTCCCCTTTTGGCCGGAAATGTTCTATATCTGCATCATGGCTGGCCCTCGCCTTTATTTCACAATAGGCACATTTATCATAGCTTAAATCACTCACTGCTTTTTTAACCTCCTCCTTTCCATAAGCACTGTATTTAAAAGACCCGACAGCTCCTTTTTTCTTTTTTGAAAAAAAAGCAATAGCACTTTGGGTTTCCAAAGCACCTGCACCTGCTGGGTTTATCAGGCTATCAGGTGCAGTAATTCTGGTTCGGTCTAATCGTCTCATGCTTTTACTATATTTTCCTTTTCGCTAATTGGTTTATCCCACAAATCCTGCAAAAAATTAATGGTCTTTTGTTTCAATTCCTCAACAGGTGTGGCAGTTTCAGATTTTATTTCTTCAGAAAGAACTGAATCAACCGCATTAAAAGCAAGTTCTTCCCGCAAACTATTACCCAAATGCTTTTTGCCTCTTAGAATTTCTTTTAGCTCCTCTAATCTTTTCTTTTCACTAGCTGTAATTGTATCTTTCTTGCCAAGCAGTTTGTAATATTCATTAAACTCTTTTTCCAGTTCATCATCAATTGTGCTATTGAGGCCAAAAAAACGGGAAGCCAATAGCTGGTCTGCCCGGTACTCACCCGGGTCGGGTAAATCGGAGATGGCAAACACTTGTCCGCTTTCGTTTTTATCAAATACTGATATTTCACCCGCATACAGACCCTTCAGACAAAGTGGGTCATGGGTAGTAACAATAAACTGCAGTTTGGGAAAAGCTTCCCGGAAACTGCTTACTACCCGCATCTTCCAGCGGGGATGAAGATGGGTCCCGATTTCATCTATCAGTACGATACCTTCTGCCACTTCCATAGTACTGTTGCCTTGCATTAATGCCTGCATCATATCACAAGCAAGTGCAATGATGGATTTGTACCCATCGCTTAGTGTACGTAGCTTATCCGGGCTTTTTTTCTTATCAGAATAATATAGGTACACATCTTTATCCTTTACTGTGAATCTTATCTCAGGGTCTTCCAGTTCTTTCTTCAACATTGCTTTTAATGCCCTTGCTGCAAAATCAAATTTCTTTCTGTCTGTTTCATATAAAGTAATAAGCCAGTTATCTGCAAACAGTGCCGTTTCCGGGCTAAACATATTTCTTGCCCTTATTTTACCTTTAGTTCTTTCTGGTTTTATTTTCACGGTTGGAAATAGTCTCGTAGAGCCATAAGCCAGCAAATAAGTTGATGCAGTATTGTTACTATTATGAATAATAGACTTTGTGAAGTGCAACTCAATAGGCGGTTTATCTGTCTGGTTTATTTTTACAAACCCTTTAGTACTTCCATTGCGCAGTATATCAGATGGCTTTACCCCAACAGATTTTCGGTATTGTTCTCCCATTAATGTTAACGCCAAAGCTTGCAGAAAAGAACTCTTGCCTACACCGTTCTCCCCTAACAACATCAGCCAGGGTTCCTTTCTTTTCTGCGATACTGGAAACTTTATTTGCAGGCTTTCTATTGATTTAAAGTTTTCAATTTCTATAGATTCAATACTAAATCTCCTGATAACAGAAGTATTGCTTTTACTTGATGTTTCTTTCGCAGATGGCGATTTATCAGAATAAGCTTTCGCAGTTTTTAGTTTATTACTTGATAAGTGGGCGACACTGATACCAATTTTAGATACATATTTTCGGATAATTTTTTTTGAATCATGATGCAAAAGAAATTTGACCAGTTCAATATCTTCTTTAAACCACTTTTCTAAAAAATATCGTTGAATACCTATGAAATCACGGGTAGGTTTGATTTTGGTTATTTCGCCAATCCAATCAGACAAAGTGTTCAACGCTGATTTGTCAGACAGAGTAAGAGGTTTATTTTTTTCTTTGCTTCTTGCTTTACCTGAAAGTTTTGTGATGATAGAATGAAGTTCCTCGTATCTTTCTAGTCGGTTTTCTACCAGGTCTTTTCTATTTAACTTAAGAATATCAATTGTGATTTTCCCTTTCTTGGACTTATCCATCACCTGACCGTTTTCTTTATAAAATAAATGCAACGAAGGGTCTTCATGACATGGGTCAATCAGGTGAGTTATCTCTGTTTTTAATATTTGAGAAAATGTTTGAGAAATTAATGCTCTTTTACCTTCTACCGGAAACCAATTCAATTTATACCGGTTACATATTTCGCAGCATAAGTACATATTTCTCCAGTCAAATGCCAGTGTCCAGTAATGGTCAAGGTCGAATTCCTCTTTTATACCTCTTGCAGAGGACTTTGGTCTGAAATGGTCGAAATCACCGTGATTGGTAGTTGTAATCAGTGATTCACAGTAAGCACACTTACCATTGAAATCTTTTAGTAAAAAACCTCTGACTTTTTCCAATACAGAACCCGGCAATGGAATATAGGGTGGTTTTTGCTGCCGTCTTTTGCTCTGCGGGATTTCATAATGGCGTTTTAATTCCTGTTTCATTTTTTTGAAAATAGGATACCTTGAAAAAGAAGGTGCAATTTTAGTTCTTTTTATTGCTATCATAGTTCAGTTTATTTAATAGTGTCAAGTTGCTTTACTTCCTCAGTAAAAAGAAATGAAGGGGACTCTTTGAAAAGTGCCCAGTCTTCTACCAATCTATCTTTTAACTCATTTAGATTCTTAATAATAGGTTCGCTGAGTGCGATTCTTCCTCTTTCCGTCTGCCGTATTAATGTTAATGTGTATTCTAAAAGGTTTACACAAGTGGTAAACTGTCCGCAAACAATAATCTTCTCTAATTTTTTCTGTGCCACATCACTATTGCTGAACCATAACGTAGTCCCCATTTCTCTTGCCTCTTCGGCAATTTTCGGAATTTCGTTTTTAATTTCCGTGAGCAATTTTATATCTTCTGCTGTAAGAAATGAACTGGGTAATGTTTCATCTTTTTTTGTAAATCTTTCTTCCCGGCTTCTGATATTCCGAAAACTCAATTCATAGATAAAATTAGGCACCCTTCGGTCATCCCATATTTTATTCTCGTAAAAAATTGTGTAGATAAGCCGTCTTACATGCTTCAAATTTACTTCCACAGACATTGTAACCACTGACTTTACTCTTGCTGTAACCAGGTGATGCAAGGTACTCAGTTTGGCAACCTTCAGATAACTTAATAGTTTAGTAAGCATATCATCCGAAAATGTATTGCCAATTTTTTCTTTTATGAGTTCGTTTAAGTTTAATTTATCAGTACCACTCAGCAGTGTATTTACAAGCGGGTTACCGTGCTTCAAACCGGTGAGGTAGGCTAAACCTAAAATACCAACTAAACTAACACCCAAGAGAATATAACTAAGCGAAAGCAGTGTGTTATTGCCTGCAAATATCAACCCTGCAATAGAAAGTAATAGCAATGCCGAAACCCAGATGAAGGATTGTTTGTATATTCTGCCTGCAATTTTCAATTTACCCAAGTATTTCTCTGCATTATCTTTTCCCCACGAAGCGCCTGTTTCAGGCTCACCTATATAGGGTTCCATAAAATAGCTGGTAACATCATTAACCATAATAAGGTCGAAAGGATGCTTATTCTTTTTTCTTCTTCGCTTATCTGCAGTCATGGCACTGTTTACACCCTGGTTGTCTGCTACTCCACCATCCATCAGCGAGATGGGTTCAGTTATTGGGGCTGTCGTTCCATTATAATCTTCAAAAAGCAATGCGTTACTCAACTCGGCTACACTTAGCTCATTTCCCCTATCATTTCTTAAGTAGGCAAAATCTTCAGGAATATTTATAGGTTCAAAACCAGAAGGAAAACAGGAAGATGCAGCAAGAATATCAGCCAGTTTCAATTTACCAAAGACTTCATTTTTAGCCCTGTCAAAATGTATAAACTTGTTCCCTGTTAATTCATAAAGGCTGTTATCACTATCATACTGAAATCGGAAGCTAATGCCTCTTTTAAATTCGGTTGCATTAAAACAAACAGAAAAATCTTTGCCTAGCGGTTCTCTCCAAAATACATCAAACGTTTCTCCATTAAAGAGTTTTTCATCATACATTTTCGCAAAAGCATTGATTATATTTCTTTGTTTACTAGTCTTTGATTTATCCCATTCATTATCATCAGCAATTTTATCAATAGCAGAGATGAGCAAATCTTCCCCATTCATGTCTCCATAGAGCTTCTTAAAGGTCTTATAAAAGGCCTGCTCTTCATTCTTACATTGAAGTAAAATGGAACTGTAAACAAGATTGGTTATAGTACCGCCGGAAGTGGAAGCTACATACGTTACATTAGCAAGTAATGATGATTCAAAATCCCCAATCTTTATTTTACTGCGATTCAGATACGACAATACACCTAAAGCGTAAGCCGCCGCCCTGAAACCGCCACCTGAAAAACATAAAGCAATAGATTGAAATGGGGTTGTCAATTCTATTTCCTTCAGGTCGCCAGCCATAGTAATTAGTTTTTATTTTCGTTTAATACAGCAAAGATGCCAGGCTACCAATCAGCGAAATAAATTGTTTTAGGGGTTGCAGATTTTTTCAAATAAAACACCTCACCAATATATGAAAAAAGTAAATATAGGCTTTACCGTTATTTCACCTTTTTAAAGAATAGTCTAAAATTTCGAAAGATTCTGTGAGGAAGATAACGGAAGCAATGGAGAAAGACTAATATTAAACACTTAGTTCCCGAGGAAAATAATGCCGTTAGGAAAAGGAAATTTGTCCGTTAACGGCTGGTGATTTTACCAGTAATTTCATGCTTAACCACGGTTCCTTTAAATTTGGAAGGAATGCGGCTGAGTATATTAGTGGTAATTTTTGAGAGCATAATTACAATATACCTACGCCTGCCACTATGTCGTACCGCTGCGCCAACTACCTCCTGATATTGCATTAGGTTGTCGTACAACTCATCTTTGGCTAATACTATTTTACTTTTCATTAAAAGTATAAGGTTATAAAATCTCCACCGACAGCTCATCCAAAACCCACTTTATAGGGTTTGCAAAGGTTGTGCCATCACTGCTACCTGAAAATAGAAGCCCAACTGCTTTATTGGTCCCATTTTCAAAAATTAAAGCCCCGGAATCACCCATTTCCGAAAATGGCCGTCCTGGAAGCCCTTTTATAGCAATCTGGTCATAAAAGTAAGCTTCTTTTTTATTCTGGTCAATACCCCCGTAATCTACACGAATATTGGAGCTGGTAGAAATAACTTTTCCTTTTGTTAAACCAGTTTTTGAACCCTGTTTAAGCACTTTCATTTTATCTTCGGCTTCAGACCATCCGTTTATCTCTTCGTCCCCGGGCAAGGCATTTGTGCTGATATCCTGGTTTAGTAATTTTGCTACTCCACAATCAATATAGTTCTTTTTCCCTGTTTTTTCTATTTTATAATGAACTTTTTTGGCATAGCTTAAGTGGGCAGCTACATCATAACGAGGGTCTCCCTTTAGCCGTACTGCTGGAGAAATTATCTCCTCCCCAACACTCACAGTTCCATGATTAGTAAGAACATGATAATTGCTCAGTATATGCTTTATATTATTTACGTCTTTTACAATACATCCGATTGAGCCAGTATCACCATTTCTGGAACTTATAGAATCACCCATTTGTACATACTGGCTTTTTATGGTAATTGGGCCGATATTATCAATAAGTATTTCACCCTGTCTTAGGCCAAGATAATCAGTAAGTAAATCCCCGGGAACAAGCCCCTCAGTATAAACGCTTAGGCCATAACTTTTATCCTCATTTTGTACCACCCCAATCCCGTTCACAAATTCGTATATATCATCTTTCAAAGAATCGAACCGGTGCCGGTTTGAAGGAATATTGAAAAAATACCGTCGCCGAATACTTTTATTAAGGAAAATAAAATCGTTGGTTAAGGAGTCCTTAAGTTCTTTTGCTTGTTGATATGTCATTAGTCTAATAAATTTTTACTGGTCAATAATCATTACTCATTTATAGTGAAAAGCTATGTAGGAAATCCGGTTCAGGATGGAAGTGTATACACTTGCAGTTATAAGTGTTTGCATCCTGAAGAAAGCAGTGAAGATGAAGCAGAGAAAATCGCTAAGACTTATTAAATAAAGCAGTCATGGTGGTTGGTTTGGTTAAGGATTTAAAAAATTGGATTAAAGATAAGGTCTTTTTCTATTTTAAGTTATTGTTATGCATTTTTTCTGCATTGTGGAAGTATGGGATGTAGTTCTTTATACTTAGCCGTTTGCAGCCACTCTTCAGGTTGTGTAGCCAGGTTAGAAAATGAAAGTAATGATAGATTCTGCTAATATGGATTTCTAATACAAGCGAGAAATACTGTTTATTAATTCCTCCCACAAAGTTCCCCTTTTGGCTGCTGAAGCGGCCATGAAATTCCGGCATAAAATAAGATACTCTCACACGGCAACAGACACTATTTATTCCGTTGCTTCATGGCCTTTATTGCCAAAAGGCAGGGCATGTTCTGTAATTAATTTTTAAAAAAGTAAAAAGTTAAGTTATGGAACAGATGACAATGCAATTTTCGGAATGGACAAGAGTGGCAGAAGTAGAGCTGGTTTATAAAACAAAAGTAAAAGCTTCTGAAAGGCCATTAGCAAACAGTTCAAGTAAATGTTACCAATTACTCTTGCAGACATGGGATGAAAACAAGATTGATTTTATAGAACAGTTTAAAGTTTTATTGTTGAACAGAAGCAACCGTGTATTGGGAATTCTTGAGCTTTCCACAGGTGGCATTACGGGAACAGTTGCTGATACAAGATTAGTGATGATGGCTGCTTTAAAAGCAAATGCAGTTGCTGTTATTTTATCTCACAATCATCCAAGCGGCAACCTTAAACCAAGCAGGCAGGATGAAGAACTTACGAGAAAAATTAAAACTGCTGGAATGTATCTCGATATTCAGGTATTAGACCATGTAATTGTTACCAGCGAAGGCTATTATAGCTTTGCTGATGAAGGGGTGATGTAAGCCCCTTTACTATTATTATTTCAGGTAAGTCAACCTGACAGAATCCGTATTTTTGGGTATAGAATCTTTAATAAATGAATAAAACTTTCAACGTAATAAATCCCGAAGCATTTATAAAAGCATTTGAGGATATGAATTGCGGTAAAACGCATAGTGCGCAGATTAGCAGCGAAGACTTTGAAATAAGACAAGAGGAAACCCAGCCTCTTGAAGGTTATGAAGTGCCAGATGGGTTTCCAAATTGTTGTGAAAAGCATAAAGAAATATTGAGGATTGGGCTTGAAAGATTTGCGGGTTTCCCAAATTGTTGTGCTGGGCATAAAAATCTAAACAATGCAATGTGGTTTAAGAAGGCAAATTATTCTTACTTGCCAATGAAACTTGTCAATACATTATCATTTACATGGCATTGCATTGCAAAATGTTTAGATAACCCAAATTGGTATAAAGAAATTACGGACTACATAGAATATACAAAATCCAGTTATGGGCAATTCCCACATGGCTATGGCTCACCTTTGGGTGCCGAATTGTATTTATATAATCTCGAAAAAAATATTGATGCTGAAGAAGAAATTCCAGTTAATAAAAAAGCGAAACTTCTATCCTTTATCAGAAAATATAGTGAGCCTATTGAAGAGGTAGAACAAACAGACTTAAACCTGTTAATTGGCAAATACAAAGAGTGGCTTAAAATTTTCCCATTTGAGTTAAGTTTTTTTAGCCATCTGAAACCCGTTTTTGAAAAACAAATGCCCATTCTTTCTGGCAAAGGGGAAACTAATATTTATACTAGGCTTACCGGATTTAAAATAAAATCAAAAAAAGAGCTAATCAGTTTTTTGGTGGCTACAACCTTACTAATAATTAAAGAAATAAATACCAGAAACTTGTATCGGGAAAATCTGTTGAATGCAGGAAAGGGTCTGGAAATTGAAATAGTTTTAGCCAAACGAAAAATTGAGATTGAGGCATTGGATAAATCAGACTGGGAAGACAGAAAAGGTTATATCAAATTATTAAAACAATGGCTTAAAGGTGAAAAACAATTTTTAAAAGAAATTAGATTGCTTTTAAATGATTCTACCAGCTCTATTAATTTTGTCCAAGACCTAATTAATGGAATGTGGGCACTACAAAAAAATGATTCAAACGAACCCTGTATTGTCAATGTAAGAGAAGACAAACCAGACAAAGAAACTTCGGTTAGGTATTGGTTTAAAAACTTCTTTACGGCTCGTTACAAAGATGCTTCAGTAACGGCAGAAGAAGAAAAAGGGAATGGAAGAATTGACTTGAGAGTAGCACACAAATTATTTGGCGAAAAAATTATTGAATTCAAAGGTTGGTGGAATCAGGATAAAAAGTATTCAACAGAGCAAATATGCAGCTACCTAACGGACTTTGAAAATGACGGATATATTTTTATGATTAATCACCTAAAGTCAAAAGATATTTCCGCCGATTACAAGGAATTAGTTACCCAACCTGATGCAAACTTTATCGTTGATTCATGGAAGGAATATAAGTTTGAAAACACCGATATGGTTTATTTTGAATCAAAGCACAAATTTGGTGTGAAAGAGAAAATAATTTATCACTTTATTTTTAATGCTTTTTATTCTGTTGCAAAGGAAAAATAAGAAATAAGTGGAGTTCTTTATACTAAACTTATACTCCATCAATCCCCAATTTCAAACCCAACAAAACACCCTTATCAACTCCTTTATTTGCTTCCGGGACATCATACCAATTACCCTCTTTCGTCTTGTATAATTTATAGTTTTCTCCAGCAGAATTTGTAATAAAATATTCGTCTAAAACAGCTACCGCAGCACCCAGCACATTAGTTATTTCCACCTGCTTTTTTGTGTAAGAAAATTTGCTTTTATCATTTAAAACAATCTCCTTAATTTCTTCAGTTCTTATATCCATTTCCATGTGGCGAAAATAACCATTCTGCTGTAAATGAAAGTTGATGTTTTGCCTGACTAGAAATTAGCCATTCAAACGGCAATATTGGTACAGATTTTACACATCTTTTACTATGAATTTGCGAGCACATAAAATATTCTCAACGAATAGATTTTGTAAAGGCATAATGTGCCCGGTCTTGCACATGGCAAGATGTACAAACGTTATACGTTTGGGTCATCTTGCCCTTCACTCCGAAGTCGTTTCGGGGTATTGAAACAGAAAACTACAAACCATGAAGAAACAGGAAAGTGAGGTGAGAAGAAAAATGGTGGTGGTAAGGATGAATGAAACTGAACTCAATCAGCTTACAAAATTCCAACAAAAAACCACCGAAAAAGATACCAGCAGTTACCTGCGAAAAGTGGCTTTGCAAAAACCAGTTACTGTGAAGTACAGAAACGAAAGTGCCGATGATTTTTTATTGGACATGCTGAACCTGAAAAAAGAACTCAATGCCATCGGAAATAATTTTAACCAGGCTGTACACAAATTGCACCTGCTGGATAAGATACCGGAGTTCAGGGTTTGGGTACAGCAGTATGATGGTTTGCAAAAAGTATTAATCAGCAAAGTGGAAGAAATAAAATTAAGAATGAATCAACTCTATGAGCAATGGTTGCAAAAATAACCACACCAAAAAGTATTGAAGCTGCACTCAACTACAACGAAAAGAAAGTGCAGAAAGAAAATGCTGTTTGTTTACAAGCAGTTAATTATTTAAACGAAGCGAAGACCATGAATTTCTATCAAAAATTAAATGGATTTGAAGTAAGAAACAGTTTGAATGAAAGAGCCACTACTAAAACGCTTCATGTTTCGCTCAATTTTGACCCATCAGAAAAGCTGTCTGAAAACAAATTGCTGCAGATTGCATCTGACTACATGACCAAGATTGGATTTGAAGAGCAGCCTTACCTGATTTACAAACATGAAGACGCAGGGCATCCGCACATTCACATTGTAAGCACTACCATCAAAACTGATGGCAGCAGAATTAATACCCACAATATCGGCAGGAACCAATCTGAAAAAGCAAGAAAAGAAATTGAAAAATTATATGGTTTGGTGAGAGCAGAAAGACAGGAACAATTAGTGAAGCCAGGCATTAAGCCGGTTGATGCGGAAAAAGCAGTTTATGGAAAGTCAGAAACCAAAAGAAGTATTTCCAATGTTGTAGGTGCAGTATTCAGTCAATATAAGTTTACTTCCCTGCCAGAATTTAATGCAGCACTAAAACAGTTTAATGTTGTTGCAGACAGGGGTAAAGAAGAAGGTCGAATTTATAAAAATCGTGGATTGGTATATCGCATTTTTGATGCCAATGGATATAAAGTAGGTGTACCTATTAAAGCAAGCTCTATTGGATGCAAACCGATACTTGATAATTTGGAAAAGAAATTTGCAGCCAATGAAACGGTAAAGGAATCACTTAAACCATTTGTGAAAATCAAACTGGATGATTGCCTTTCCCAATCGCCTTGTTCCATGAAAGTATTGGTGGAGCATTTGAAACAGAAAAATATTTACACCCTGCTTCGCCAAAATGCAGAAGGCAGATTGTACGGTATTACGTTTGTTGATAACCAAAACAAAGTTGTTTTTAATGGCAGTGATTTAGGAAAGGGTTACAGCGCCGCAGCGTTGCAAAGCAGGCTGGCAACTGGTAATGATAAATCATTGAACAAGGATGAAACGAAAGACAGCAGTTCCGGTGGTTCTATGCAAAAAGAAATGGGCCGGCAAAAACACCTGGAAAAAACAATTCCTCTCTCAACCAAAACTGAAAGTCCATTGGATGTTCTGCTGTCAACCAAAGAGCAATACGACAACACGCCTTACAGCCTGCTTAAAAAGAAAAGGAAAAAGAAGAAACACAATTTGTAAAATATAAAATAATGTTATGTCACACACTGGAGAGAATGAACAGGGGCTGCGGAAGATTGTTGACCTGACAAGGTTTGCCAGCATTTTTATTTTGCTGCTGCATTTTTATTATTACTGCTACAGGGCATTTGAACAATGGGAAATTAAATCTACCATCACAGACAGGCTGATGCAAAATATTTCCAACACAGGTTTATTCCATAATCAGCTTACATCAAAGTTTATGGCTTTGGGGCTGCTGGTTATTTCACTATTCGGAGCACAAGGAAAAAAAGATGAAAAGATAAATTGGAAAAGCATCACTGCTTATTTGCTGATTGGGTTGTTGCTTTATTTTTCAAGTCAACTATTTTTCAAATTGCAGTACGATATTCAAACTGTCGCCCTTGTTTACATGATTGCTACCGGTATAGGTTTTTTACTGATACTTGCTGGTGGCAATTTACTCAGCCGGTTAATCCGTTATAATTTGGGCAATGATGTTTTCAATTCTCTCAATGAAACCTTTCCGCAGGAAGAACGGCTTATCTCCAATGAATATTCCATTAATCTGCCTGCCCGTTACAATCTGAAAGGCAGGGTAAGAAAAAGCTGGATAAATATTATCAACCCGTTTCGTGGCTTGTTAGTTATTGGCAGCCCCGGTGCCGGTAAGAGTTGGTTTGTTATTCAGCATGTCATTAAACAGCATATCGAAAAAGGCTTCGCCATGTTTGTGTATGATTTTAAATACGATGATTTAAGCAGGATTGTTTACAACTGGCTACAGCAAAACAAACACAACTATTCAGTAAAGCCATCTTTTTATGTAATAAATTTTGATAACCTTTCTGTATCGAACCGCTGCAATCCGCTTGACCCGAACAGTATGAACGATATTACCGATGCAACAGAAAGTGCAAGAACAATTTTATTGGGATTAAACAGGGAATGGATAAACAAGCAGGGAGATTTCTTTGTAGAATCTCCCATCAATTTTGTTACAGCAGTTATTTGGTTTTTACGAAAATATGCGGATGGAAAATATTGCACACTGCCGCATGTAATAGAGCTGATGCAGGCAGAATATGATGAACTGTTTCCGGTGTTGAATACTCAACCGGAAATCGAAGTGCTGGTAAATCCATTCATCACCGCTTATCAAAACGATGCAATGGAACAATTGGAAGGCCAGGTAGCTTCTGCAAAAATTGGTATGGCAAGGTTGGCTGCTCCGCAACTGTATTGGGTATTAAGCGGTAATGATTTTACATTAGACATCAACAATCCAAAGCATCCGAAAATTGTTTGTGTGGGCAACAACCCGGAGAAGCAACAGATATACGGCGCCGTGTTATCGTTGTATGTGTCCCGGTTGGTGCGGCAAGTGAATAAAAAAGGAATGCAGAAATGCAGTTTGGTATTTGATGAATTTCCCACTATTTATTTCAACAATATTGACAGCCTGATTGCGACTGCAAGAAGCAATAAAGTTGCCACGACATTAGCCATGCAGGATTTTAGTCAGCTCAAAAAAGATTATGGTCGGGAACAGGCAGATGTAATTGTAAACATCACCGGCAACATCATCAGTGGCCAGGTGATGGGTGAAACATCCAAACTTTTAAGTGAACGATTCGGAAAAATAATGCAGGACAGGCAAAGTGTTTCCATCAACCGTACCGATACTTCCATCAGCCACAGCAAACAATTAGATGCTGCCATACCTGCCAGTAAAATTGCCGCTCTATCTTCCGGTGAGTTTGTGGGCATGGTTGCAGACGACCCGTTAGAAAAAATAAAACTCAAAATGTTTCACTCCGAAATTATCAACGACCATGATAAACTAAATGCAGAAGTAAGCAACTACCGGGATATCCCTGCTGTATCAACAGTTACCCAACAGCAGGTGCTGGATAATTACTACCAGGTGAAGATGGATATTAAAAGGTTGATTGGGGAGGAAGTGGAGAGGTTGAAAAAGAAAGCAATTACATAAACAAGGGTTTTTGCTTAGATTGAAGTAAACCCTTAATGATTCAGCATATTCCATAACATTCATTATCAGTCTATTTGATTGTAAATCACATAATTTTCATATCTTGAAAATCAAGGAAAAAATTATGCGATAAAATGTACTTATCATCAATCAAAATCAAGGGATATAAAGTCTTTAATCAGGAATTTACTGTCAATCTCAATTCGGGGTTGAATATCCTTGTCGGAGAAAACGGCTCTGGAAAAAGTACGGTGATTGATGCAATCAGGTTGATTTTACTGGAAGATGAGTATGGAAGAAGCGGCGTTGACGCCTCTGATTTTCACAGACCTATTGACCAACCGGCAAAGTCAAAGGGAGCTGGAAAAATTGAAATACGAACAGAATTTGATTCACTAAACGATGATGAACAAGTAGCTTATTTGCCCTGGCTAAACATTAATATACCAACGAAAGCCATTCTAAATTTATCCATTGAAAATAAGGAAGACGCAAGGGGCAAATTCAAAAGAAAAATTTGGGGTAATGAATCAGAAAGTGGTTTGTTTGAGTGGGAGCTTCTAAATAGAATTGCATGTATTTACTTACCCCCACTTAGGGATGCAGAAGATAAATTAAAAGCATATAAGGGTTCAAGACTTGCAAGGCTTCTCAAAAATTTAAAAAAGGCCGAAAATCCAGATGAACTACATCCGCTTGAAAAGAAGTTTGCTGCATTTAATAAAGACTTGCTACGAGATAATTCAATAAAGTCAGCCAATAAATCTATTCAAGAAAATTTAGTGAAATCTGTCGGTCATATTTTTGGGCAAGATGCTTCGATACAGTTTTCCGAAATAAATTTCGACAGAATTGTCGAAAGATTAAAGCTCCTATTTTATCCGTTATTGCCGGGTAACGGAGCATCAAGAGAACTGAATATGTTTAGAGAGCTTGAAGAAAATAGCCTTGGTTTTAATAATATTCTTTACTTGGCGACTATACTCGCCGAGTTGGAGGGATTAGATAACTTAAAGACATCACATAAAGTTTTACTTATCGAGGAGCCAGAAGCCCATCTCCATCCGCAGTTGCAAATAAGACTACTTCAGTTTTTGAATGAAAAGGCTCAGGAAGATAACATCCAAATAATTGTAACTACACATTCTCCAACTTTAGCCGCATCTATTGACATAAACACTTTAAAAATTCTGACTGTTAAAAAAGCAGGTGAGAGTCCTGTTTACACATCAATATCGCAATGTGGTTTTGATAATGATACAAAGAATTTTTTGCAAAGATGGCTGGATATAACAAAATCAATTCTTCTTTTTGCTAAAGGTGTCTTAATGGTTGAAGGAATTGCAGAGGCTTTAGTAATAAAAGAACTAACACCTTATATTCTCAGAAAGCTTGCTATTGATAATCCTGCAAAGAAATATTTGAAAGATTTAGAAGAATATGGTATCTCAATCATAAATCTCAATGGTATTTATTTTCGCCATTTTATGACCCTGTTTCAGGGTTATAGTAAAAATGAAGATGGCAGCTTTGAAAAAAAAGATTATATACCTATAAAGTGTTCAGGCTTGACAGATAACGACCCAGACACAGCAGCAAAGCCAACGGCACAAAATCCAGCTGCAGGGAAAAATCATCAACTCTACATGATTCAGGATTTAGAAAACAACTCCCAAATATGTCGGTTATTTTCAAATCTAAAAACATTTGAATACGATTTAGCATTAGCAGGAAACAATCTCATTGTGATGGCTGAGGTACAGTTGTCCTTAACAACAACTAATGGACCTATTAAAACACAATTGAAACAATATGTTCAAACAAACTGGAGTCAGAAAACTCTACAGGAAAAAGCTGATGCCGCTTTTTGGCTTTTGGAACACATAGACAAAGGAGAATTTGCACAACAACTTGCCCAAAGACTTTCTGAATCAAATACCGTGTTCACAATACCCGAATATATTGTCAATGCAATAAAGTGGCTTGTAGATTAAAATGCTGAAATCAAAAAAATATAAACTCATATACAAAATTAGCACTTCACTGAATTGCAGTATAGAAGATTTGTTTAAACTCAGTGATGAGCAATTTGAATATATCAGTCATTATTTAAAACATTCTTCTTTTTTAAAAGCTTGTCCCGGTAGTGGCAAAACAGAGGTGATAGGCATTAAAAGTGCTTATGAAATACATAAATGGAAACTAACAAATGCTGGCATAGCTGTTGTTACATTTACTATCAGCGCTGCTAAGGAACTAAACAACAGGGTGAGAAAGTTTGGAGTTGTATCGTCTGACACATTCCCTCACTTTATAGGCACATTCGACAGTTGGATTCATAATTATATTCTTCAACCGTTTTGCCATTACCTTACAGCCTATCCTGGAGTGGGTGGGGATAAAAGTATGAGATTAATTGACGAGGAAAGTTCCGCTGGTTTTCTTTCAAACTACACAACTGAAATTTTTAAGAATGGGCAAAAGAGACCTGTTAAAGTAACAGAATATTATTATGATTATCAAAGAACACTTCAGGGCCAAAATGATAAGATAGATAGTTTTTTAAAA
The DNA here is from genome assembly GCA_001464625.1 of Bacteroidia bacterium Ga0077558. Taxonomy (GTDB): domain Bacteria; phylum Bacteroidota; class Bacteroidia; order Chitinophagales; family Chitinophagaceae; genus JJ008. Next base: position 159,177 of record LNFJ01000004.1, read on the forward strand.
TCAGGTATCTCAAATAATGACCGGAAAAATTTGCTTGAGAATAAAAAGAAGTTTATTAAAGCAGGATTTGTTACTTATGCTGACGCAGAATGGTTATCAATTGAACTTCTAAACAAATATCCTGTTTTAGTTGAAAAATTATCCCAAAGATATCCGATAATAATTGTTGACGAATGTCAAGACCTTTCCAATGGACAGATAAGCATTCTTGAACTATTAAGAAGTAAAGGTACAAGTTTACACTTTGTGGGCGACCTTAATCAGTCAATTTACGAATTCAGAAAGGTGAATCCACAAGACATAGATGCATATATCCAAAAATCTGGGTTTAAAATTTTACAGCTGACAAATAACTATCGAAGCTGCCAGCCAATTGTTGATGTGGTTGAAAAAATAATTGGAAATCCTCAATCAATTAAAGCTCATGAGATTCAAGTTTGCCTTCATCCTTGCCTTTTATGGCAATACGACAATAAAATTTTTTCACAATTACCTCAGAGATTTGATGCCTTTTTAAAAGCAAACAGATTAGAGCGAAAAGATTCAGCTATTCTTGCAAGAGGCAAAACAACTATTTCCTCTTTCCAAACACAAAGAGATAAGTATAGCTTTTCTAAATCTGAGTTGCTGGCACTTGCGTTTTATTGTTGGTATAAACCAGGCAGAAATGGAGAAGATTTGAATAATGCGTTGTTTTATATAGGGCGAGCCTTATGCTTATTAGCATATAACGGGCAAGGAAATCCAAGAAATCAATACTGCCCTGAGGCATTTGAGCATGTTGAATGGAGGCTAATTTTAAAGAGTGTTTTAGAAAATGGAAGTACGCTTTATCCCTTTATTGATAATGGAGTAGATATTACTTGGACAAATTGGATTCCCAAATTAAAAGTGTTCTTGCAAACTATTTGGCCTCAGTTGGTAAATTATGCAGTTGCATGGGATGATGCTAAGCGAAGGGTGATGTCCCCTTCTGGCAAAGCTAATAATTTGGTCAAAGGTATTTATTCTCAAACTGGCATCCATAATCCTGTTAGAACAACAACCATACATAGTGTAAAAGGAGAAACATTAAGTGCAGTGCTTTTAGTTTCACATCATAACAAACAAAGTAACGGTGGTCATTTCAGTCATTGGTTAAGAGAAGGAAATTATGACCCGGAACATATTCGTTTCGCTTATGTGGCAATGTCAAGACCGAAACATGTTTTAATTGTAGCTACTCCCAAACTTAGTAATGCTGATTTAACAAAGTTTAAAAATCTTGGCTATTTTCCCCAATAGTCACCAACTGCAAAATGATTAATTTTAAAAAATCAGGCGATAAAATACTGCTGCAATATACACCTGAGCGGCAAGAAAACTGGATTGAAGAAGCAGTTACAAGGCGGCCATTTGTAACACTTAAGAAAACCTTTACTCTATGGAAAGACCTTTTTCTAAAAGAGGATAGCTCTGAAATTGAAGATAATGATTATCCTGATTTTGACGAATATGAAACATCCTCATTCGTATTTGCAATTTTACAAGGAGACTATTACAAAGTGATACGGGGTATACTCAGCAATAAATTTGATATTTACTTCTATCATGAAATATCGCTAATAGAGAGTTATTTCGTAGCTGACTCAAATATTTCCATTTTTAAAGTAATTGAAAAAATATATAGTAAGGATATATATATCGGAGGGCCTAATACTTCTTCAATAGCATTTGAAGACTTTAGGAACCTCTTGCAGTATTACCCTCGAAATTATGAAAGAAAAAAGTATGTAGAAGGGAGGATTTCATCTGTATTAAGAAATTATTTAGACAATGTAAAAGATGCAGCGGCAGTGTATCAGAAGTACCTGGACAAAAAGTTATCCGCTAAAGGTGCCAACCTTACAAAAGTATTTCAAGAGTATGAATTGATAAAAAATCAAACAATTCTTGAAAAAGTCAAGACAATGCTTAGGAATGAGCATGAGTATAATGAATATCAATGGCAGCAGGAAATATTGCAGATTATTCTTTTGCTATATCCTAAATATCTCTATGTTTTTAAGGAAGTACCGGTAATTGCCAGACTTGCTTCAGGAATTAAAGAAAAGGCGATAGATTTTTTACTTATCGATGGTAATGGTAATGTTGATATTATTGAAATAAAAAAACCGTTTGAAAATGCTATTATGACAAGCGGATTATATAGAGACAATTATATACCCCTTAGAGAGTTATCTGGCACAGTTATGCAGATTGAGAAGTACATATACTATTTAAATCGCTGGAGCGAAGAAGGAGAAAAAGTCCTTACTGCCAAATATAAAAATGAACTGCCAGAAGGATTTGGAATTAAAATAACCAATCCCGGAGGAATAATAATTATGGGCAGGGAGTTAAACCTAACAGCAGAACAAAAAAGGGACTTTGAAGTTGTAAAGAGAAAATACAAGAATATTGTAGATATTATAACCTATGATAGTTTGATTGATAGATTGGAGGCAGCAATTGCACAGGCCAAAAAACTTTAATAACTACTTTTCTTTCTCATCTTCCACAATTTGTTTCAGTTCCTTTTCACTCGGCAAATTCACCAAATACTTACTCACAAAAACCTGCTGTGGTAAGCCCATTGTAGCATATTTTACCAAAGCTTCATTTTTACCACTGCATAAAATAATACCAATGGGTGGGTTATCGCCGTTGTGGCTTTCGTTTTCTTTATAATAGTTCAGGTACATATTCATTTGCCCGGCATCGGAGTGGTCAAACTCGCCAATCTTTAAATCCAGCAGTACATGGCATTTTAAAATGCGGTGGTAAAACACCAGGTCAATGCGGTAATGTTTATTGTCAAACGTTATACGTTTTTGCCGGGCCTCAAAACAAAAACCACGGCCCAGCTCTATTAAAAAATGCTGCAGGTTGGTGATGATGCGTTCTTCCAGGTCGCTTTCGGTATAGGGTGCTTTATCTTCCAGGCCCAGAAATTCCAGCAGGTAGGTGTTACGAAATACGGCTTCGGGTAATGGGTCGGTTTTCTTGCTAAAGTCTTGCAGCGTGGCCGCCTTGTTGGTACTAAGACCGGTTCGTTCATATAACAGGCTTTCAATAGCCCGTTTTAAATCTCTTACGCCCCAATTATTTTGGATTGCCTGTTCCTCATAAAACCGACGTTTCGTCTCGGAATCGGCCTTTAAAAGCTCGATAAAATGAGAGAAGCTGAGGTGGTTAATAAGCAGCAGTGGCGACAGTTGAGTTGTTTCCGGGCTTGTTTGTATGCCATCAGTTTTGGCGAATTGGTCAGGCACTGTCTGACAAATTCTAACAAACTGTAAATCAATGTCTTTAAATTCGTCAGACACTGTCTGACGAATTTGGGGATACAGGTTGTAAAACTGCCGGAACAGCTTCAGGTTGGTTTCTGCCATTCCTTTCAACCCCTTTGCTTTTAACCGGGCCGAAAGGGTTTCCAATACTTTTTGGCCATATTCGGCCCTGTCTTCACCCAACTGCTCGTACTCCATAATGTGGTAACCAATTAACCAGTTACGCAGCGTCATAGCTGCATTTACCTGTTTCTGAACTTTATTAAGAAAAAATGTATTGGTTTGTTGAATGGCAGTAGTTAGTTGCTCTAAATTATTCACGGTGTTCATACATTTCGTTTTTGGATATTAAAAAATTTAGTTTTGGCTGAGTTTAGAATTTTAAACTCAGCCAAAAGCTTGTTTACAAACCCGGCCTGCTATCCCACAGTTTTTTTATCATGTGTGCTTTTTGCACCTGGTCGGCTTTAATATATCTGCGAAATGCTTTTTCGGTTTTATGTCCGCTGATAGCCATAATTAAATTGGTGGGAGTACCTTCCAAAAATTCATTAGTGCAAAAACTGCGGCGACAGGTATGCGATGTAACCCATGCATACTTGGGCTTAATTTCTTCAGAAACTTTATTGCCCCGCTTATGAGTTATTTTAATTTGTTCATCAATGCCGGCAAGTTTCGCCACTTCTTTTATATAGTAGTTGAAATTTACATTGCTCACCTGGGGCATTTGCATTTTGTATTTTTCAATTAGGATTTGTTTGGCATCTTTCTTTAAAGGCACTACAACGGTTGAGAGTGTTTTTGTTTGATTGACGTATAACATTCCATCCCTTACTTCTTCAGGTTTGATGTCAGAGTAATCGCTGAAGCGAAAACCCGTGAGACAGCCAAGCACAAAAAGGTCCCGGTACTTTTCTAATTGCGGCTGCTGAATTAAATCAAGATGATAGATGACTGATAATTCTTTCCAACTCAGATAAACAGCATCCACTTCTTCTTCCATTACTTTAAAGGCACTCAAATCCATGAATGGGATAATCTTCTTCCGCATCCTGTCTTTAAGGAATGATTTGAGGTGCTTGATGGTTTTGCCAACACTATTTGCTTTTAAACCCTTAATCAATTCCTTTCTCCGCACCTGCGGAATTTCATAAGTGAGATAGAAAACAAAATCTTCATAGAACTGTGCATCAAACGAATCAAATGTGATTGGTTCTTTTCTGTATTCTTCAAACAATTTTAAATGTGCTTTCATTGCATTTATAACATTGATAGTACACCGCTTTACCGAGCCTTGTTTGCCTTTTGCATAATCATAAATATTCCAAAATACATCCAGCGAATTTTGTTCATCACTCATTTGTTCAAAGCCCCATTTACTATCCAAGTTGAAATTCTCTTTCAGGAACTTCATAGGACAAGTGTTTTTTTGCTTTAAGGCATAACTCACCATGTCTTCAGCTTTTCTTAATTTCTCCGTGAGGTTGTTTTCAAGCTCCGTTATATTACCATAGTCAGGTGGCAGGTCTTTTGATAGCCTGCCTGTTTTCTTATTCCAGAATTGAAATGGGATACTGATACCGGTGTTTAATACCACCCGTTTTTCAGCAGAAAAACAATACTGCAATGAGATGGGAGTTGAACCATTTTTCCCTACTTTTACTCTGCGGCAAATGAGTTTGATTGGATGTCGCATAACTCGGTCTATTTTTAGTCTATAAAAGTGCTACCAAGCTATGTAAAGGTAAGAGTGAGAAAAGCGCTGAGTTGTTTATAAATATATAATAACCAGCATTTTGAGTTAAGATAAGTAAAGTATAGTAAACTTATAAAGTGCGGATTTAAGGGTGTTAAGTCCCGTCCGGTCCGCATCAAGAAGAAAAGCTGATTTATTGTGATTTTATTTCAGCTAAAAACCAAAAAACTGCCCGTTGAGAAAGAAATTTCTGACGGGCTTTTTTATTGATTGAGGTTAAGCCATCTTCTGCAATAAAAAAACATATAAGACGTCTAAAGGGTACGGTTATTGGTTAAACGTGTAGCTATGAAAAACAAGGTTAAAGGTTTGCAAAATCAGCAGCAGCAAATAAATTATTTTATACGCCACCGGCAGATTCTGCTACTAAAGCATCTATAGAAGCGGTAGCGAAGCCCACTCCTTTTTTAAAATCGGTGTATGATAGTTTGCACTTGAACTTAAAGGGTTTAAGTAAAGAAGCATACGATTATGCTAAAAAAGGAATGGAAACTTTGATAGCTGAAGGAAAGCTTTTCAATCAATCCATAATTTCTATTATTGACTTTAGCCAACCAAGCGGCAAGAAAAGATTATTTATTATTGATTTGAATAATTATAAAGTTCTCTTCAATACGTTGGTGGCACATGGGAAAAATACAGGGCAGGAAATTGCCAGCTCATTCTCTAATCAAAACGAATCTTTTAAAAGCAGCCCCGGTTTTTACATTACCAGGGAAACCTACCAGGGAAAGAATGGCTATTCGTTAAAGTTGGAAGGTGTAGAAAGAGGCATCAATGATAAAGCCTATGAAAGAGGTATTGTAATTCATGGCGCTGAATATGTTTCGGATGCTTTTGTAAATGCCCGGGGGTTTATTGGCCGCAGCCATGGTTGTCCTGCTGTGCCGGTACAATTGAACCGCCCCATCATCAATACAATCAAAGAAGGCACTTGTCTTTTCATTTATCATCCTTCGTATGTAGACAGGTCGGTAGTTTTAGACTAATCCACCACTGTTTAAAACTCAATCCTCACTCCATTTGCCAATCTTTATCTTTGAGCATTAATAAATTGTTATGCTCAAGATCGGCGTTATTGGTGTAGGACATTTAGGAAAGTTCCATCTCAACAACTGGAAAGAGATTGCAGGTGTAGAAATAGTAGGATTCTACGACCCGCATGATGACACTGCAAAAGAAGTGTCTGATAAATACCAGCTACCCCGCTTTCTCGACGCCGATGAACTGATCAATGCCTGCGATGCCAT
>LNFJ01000005.1 GCA_001464625.1 Bacteroidia bacterium Ga0077558
GGGCTTGTCAAATCATTAATGGCTACCACATCAATTCCTTCCATTTTATAGATCTGGCGGTAAACGAGGCGGCCGATACGACCAAAGCCATTGATGGCAACTTTTACTGTACTCATGTTGAACTAGTTTATATTAAAATGAGGGGCAAAGGTATGAAAACCGGCTGTGTTTGGGTATATCAGATTTGCGTAAAATGGCGAGAGCAGTTTTCCACCATATATAATATTATATAGTGCATAAAAGAATGGCAAAAACATTTGGCTAAAAACTGCTGCAAACCTATCTTTGCCGTCCCTTAAAACGGCCCGTTCGTCTAAGGGTTAGGACACCACCCTTTCACGGTGGTGATACGAGTTCGAATCTCGTACGGGCTACTAAACATACAATCAGTACCGCCCGGTACACAACGAAATCCCCGCTAATTCAATACTAGCGGGGATTTTCATTTTCACTACCCCCCGCTTCGAAACGCTTTTGGTCACTTTTTAGTTCACTATTTATTCACCAAAATGTGGTTCTTCACCAAATGACCCTTTTTGGCATTTTTAAATCTTCACCAAAATTGAATGACATGAAAGCATCGATTGTTTTTTTTCCAAATGAGTCCAAAAAGAACCAAAAAACTGGCAAGATTCCCTTGTACATGAGAATTGGTTTTAAGAATGCAAAAGCTGAGAGCAGACTTAACGCTGAGATCAGCCAAACCGAACTTTCCAAATGGGATCCAATGACTATGCGTATGGCCGAAAGAAATTCTGCCGTCAATCACCAACTCAATCGGTTGGATCAAAAATTCAGCGAATTTCTGATCCTAAACACTAATAGTCTTTCAGCTTTTACTGCATCTTGTATGAAGGATTATGTTTTAGGAACCCGTAAATCACAAGTAGTAACGTTAGTAAAATTTGTGGATGATTATTTCGAAAATGCTGTTGCTAATAATGTGAGCCGCACTCCGGGAACAATAAAAAATTACAGACGTGCAATCAATCATTTTAATGCCTTCCTGGAATTTAGAAATCAAAAGACTCTCCTGGTAGAACAACTCAATTATGAAATAGCCAGCGACTTTAAGAACTACCTCGTCAATTCAAATCCGCAATTAAAACGAGTTGGAATGACGGAAGTATCTGCTGCAGGAGTAATCAAGAAATTCAGAACAATATTTACTCAGGCCGTTGACCAAGACCTATTGAAAAGAAATCCATTTAAAATGGTTAAAATAAAAGCAAAGTCACCGCGCAGAGAAAGGCTTACCATAGAGCAGGTAACAAAAATCTACCAGCTTGATTTAAAATTATTCCCATATCAGGAATTATACAGAGATATATTTTTATTTTCAGTGTTCACAGGGCTTGCTTATCATGATGCGATGTCGTTGACATGGGCAAGTTTGGAAATAAGAAAGGACGATACTTATAAGCTTACTATTAACCGGCAGAAAACAGATGTTATTACGGAGTGCTTTTTACCGGAGCAAGCAGTACAAATAGGAAAGAAATATAAAACTTCAATGGAAGGAAACATTTCAAATAGTGTTTTGCCTCACCGATCAAACAAGGAAATGAATCTCCAGTTAAAGTTGATTGCTCAGATGGCAGGGATCACGATACGATTATCCACGCATATTGCCCGCCACACTTTCCGTCAACTATTAGCCGAAGCCGGTATCACTGATTATGGCGTAATAAAGAGAATGATGGGGCAAAGTAGAAATGGTGATGTGGATGAAGTTTACTATTCCGTTACTGAAAAAGGGCTAATGCACGCAAAAAACAAGTTTGATAACTTCTTAAAAATATATTTATATGAAAAACAATAAAGCAAATGAAATGAGTGACGAAGAATTTTATGAGGAGTTGTCCAGATTGCGCAGTCAAGATGAAAGGGACTTCGAAATGAATATGTCCGTTTTAAAGGAAAAGGCGACGCAAACAAAAAAGAAATTTTTGTCGCTTCCACCTTTCGAAATTAAAAACCAACCTAATTTTCGAAATGCGAATGATTTACTCGAAATCTATTGTGATCTGATGTTTTTCCCGGATGAAGATGTCTTTAAAAAGTTTGAAGAATTTGGGTATAGAAAGAATCAACTTACGTGGTTCTTACACATTAATCAGATATTGGAAGAGATTGTTAGAATTGAAACCAATGGGGACATCTTCGTTTGGCGAAATAAACTTATTGAGGCTATTAGGTTTTATTATATATGCCAGGCAAACATAGATGTACACGTCTGGGCAGGCCAATACAAAGAAAAAAAGTACCAAGAAAAGAAAGGTAAAAATCTCAAACAGGAAAGTAATAGCGAAATAAAAAAAATTAGCCTTGTTCATGACATGGAAAAAATAACCAAGAGAATGATGTATGGCGATGGAGTATTAAAAAAAATTAATGGTACGAAGGATTGCTTTTTAGCACAGGTTATAACGGAATTTACCGTACTGGAGAAAAAGCTACACTTTAAAAAAGAATCACTATTCAAATTAATAAAAGGCCAAAAACCTAAATTCTTTTTATCTGACATTATTAATAATTGTTTTCTTTCTGGTAAACGAAAATCTGAACCAGACTATTTTCTTAGTTCTCTTTACAACTTATTCAGAATAATCATAAAAACAGATTTGCCTGATATAGAAGAAATTGAAGACTCGGGCAAATATGCGGGCAAATCCCGCCAAGGATGGCAAGCACATGAAATGAGAATTCTTATCTATAAAGACAGTAAGAAAGATTTTGGTTAATTTCTAGTTCATATGGTTTTGAAATAGCGTTCGATATTGCATACTAAAATCAATATCATGGAACAAACCGAATTTTTACTGTCGATAAAACAGGATCTTTTGGATCTGAAAACACTTCTCACTTCTGGTGTTTCTAAGAATATTATAACCGATAAATGGATACCACGTCGTGCTGTTATGGATTTTTTTCATTATGGGCCGACTCAAATGGCCAGTTTTGAAAAAGATGAGGACCTAATAGTTGCGAGAGTAGGAAAACGAAAATTCATTCGGAGAGATTCTTTAGAAAAAATTCTGAATAGAAATATTATAAAATAAAAAAGTTGCTCCAATGTCGCATGAACTCACGTTTATACTAAACAGAAAGTGCATGAACTGTGGCAGTTTAATCGCAGACCAGGTTCATGCAAAAAGAAAATTTTGTCCTCGTGTGGTGTTATCAAATGGAATGATCTCAAATTGTAAGGACAAATACAATTCCAAAATAGCAAAACCTATTAATGAGCCCTTCAAATACATGGCGAAGTGGCAGAAATACTATTATCATCGTATTAAAATGATGGTGGAAAAAGAAGGGACGAATGTGACATTGGAAATAATAAACCGGTATGGCATAAATCTCCACCGGCCATTCGAATTTAAAAAATCAAAAGAGTCCAAATTTACATTTCTATATCATCGTTTTGCTATAGAAAATATTGATTCCAAAACTTATAAAATTACGGAGCATGCATTATTTTGACAATGGCCCATTGATTCAAAGTTTAGAGGTGGTTAGAGTCTATAATACGCCCAACCCTACCAAAAGTAATTCTGTATATTGGATAGTGGGGATAGTCTTTTGCGTAGCAGCAGGTTCTATTTATTATTGGAATAAGCACAAAAATAAAATGAAATAGAAGATTATTTTAGTTGTAATAGTAATTTAGGAAGACAATCATGAAGCTTGACTGTTTAAGATAGGAATTTGAACAGTAACTGTCCGATTCGAACGCCTACTCTCTCTTTCGAAAAGGAATTAACATATGTGTTCTCATTTTTTGACAGGTCCTTAAAACAATCTAAATAATATAAAACAAATGTCTCTGAAACTACACCTCTGAGATCTTTTAGCGAATAAATTGTTGTGTTTTGAGTGAAAATATTTCATTAAATATTAGTATAATTATTCTTTGTTTTAATCATTTTAATAAGATAATACAAGAACAAACACTTAATGAAGGAAAAGAAAGTTGTTTAAGTTCAGTAAGCAATAGACCGTTTATAAACCGAGACAAAATTCCTGGTATAATGTGGATGAGTGCCTATCACAAGTTTTAATCCTTCTGCTGAATAAACCTGAAATTGTCTAAATGATTTGAAGTTTTATAGAATACAGAAAGCGTTATGTTGGGAAGACAGCATCGCAACTATCTTTCCAAATGATTTTAAATCAATATAATACAAAGGCATGAAGGGGCAAAACTCACCCCATTATTCACCAGCATTAATAGTCGAAGAGCTTGGCATAAAAATATGAAGAATTGAGATTTATTTTCTGTTTTTTATTGATATTTCTTTTCAAAATAGATATTCCACTTTTCTTTTATCACAACGACAAATTTGATCATTTGCGATTCTCCCCAATAGATTTTTATTCAAAAGAAAGACGGAATGAATGAACAGGGAAGTGAAAGTAAACTCTTGTAGCAAAATGGTTAATTTTAAGGATTGATATATCTGAGTAGCTAAAATGAAACAACTTCAAAAAATTCGATTTGCAATATTATCACCATTATTATAATGATTAAAAAGCATGGCTGAGAAAGGCACAGTATTTCAAACGGGTGGCGGTGGTTCTAATTTTGAGCAATATATTCAGGCTTCCTTTCTGGTAACAATGTTAGTAAAAGGAAATGCACCAACCATTCCATCTAATGAAGTTACTGAACTTGTTTTGCAGTCATCGAATCGTAAATGGGAAACCGACGATCTGCTTGTAACTGCTAAATCTCAACTTCAGCAACATACCATCTTAATTCAGGCAAAACATAATATTACATTTTCAGCTGACAATACAGTTTTTAAAGAAGTCATTGCGGCATTTTGGAAGGATTTTAATAACCCACTCTTTAATAAAACTCATGACCGACTTATAATCGCCAAATCACGCCTGAACAATATTGAAAGAAATCATATAAAAACACTGCTGAATTATGCCAAAACCCATAACAGTGAGGCTGATTTTATTTCTGAGGTAATTCGGATAAAGGCAAAAAAAGAAAAAATGGATATGCTTCGGGAGGTACTCCAAGTTGCAAACGAAAAAAGCCCTGTAAGTGATCTTGATCTTTGGCAATTCTGTAAGGTTTTTGATATACTTGGATATGATTTTTTAGATGAAGGAAGTGTTGATGAAACTTACTTCCTAAACTTGATTAAGCTGGCCAGAAATCCGGCGGCAGTAGTTTCTGAAAAAGATATTTGGAATGAAGTAATTGCATTGATCGCAAAATCAAATCCGTCTGGAGCTAGCTTTAAAAGTGATTCGCCACAGCTTGCTGAATTATCCCGCCATTTCGATCCTGCTAAAATGCAACGTGCATATACAGCGGTAAACAAATTAAAACAGGATAGTGAAGCAGTGCTGATTCCACTCAAACCTACTATTGGTTCAGACTTGCATACCCTACATATTAATCGTCCATCCTTATTGGAAAGTATAGATGCTGCGTTGTTTTCTCATCTGCTGACAATTATTATAGGTAAGCCAGGAGTCGGGAAGTCGGTTGCTGTTAAGCAGTGTCTTGCTTCGAAACAATCAGCTCCAGCATCTTTTGTATTCAGGGCAGACCAGTTTAATCAGCCCCATCTCTCAAATGTAATGAGTGCATTGGGTATCCAAGATTCTCTGGCTGATATTTTTTCTTGTCTTGCGTTACAACCAGATAAGATCATTTTTATTGACAGTCTGGAAAAATTACTTGAAAATGCAGATCCAGATAGTGCATTTAAACAACTGCTTGCATTTGCTCTGATAAATAATATTAAAATTATTTGCACATCGAGGACTTATGCTGTCGAATTACTTATTCAGAAGTTTGGAATTAATACAGAAATCTTGAAGGTAATAGAGGTGCCTTTGCTCACAGATGAAGAGTTGAACATGGCAGTATCTCATTTCCCGGCACTTGCGGCTGCAGTAAAAAATACTAACATCCGGTCATTATTAAGCAGTCCAAAATACCTCGACTTTACAGTAAAAGCGATAGGATTGAATAGCGATGATTTTTCTTCATCTACACTTGCAGACTTTAAAGACAAATTGTGGACATCACTAGTTTGCAATGCGGCTTACCGTGTAAATGGGCTGCCAGCAAAAAGGGAAAAATCATTTATGGAAATTGCTGTTAACAGAGCAAAAGAGATGGTGCTTTTTGCAAAACCCGTGAATGGAGATATGGAAGCCATAGATATGCTGGAAAGTGACGATATTATTTTTCAAGATGTTAATAAACGGAAATATGCCCCCTCCCATGATATTTTAGAGGATTGGGCTCTTGTCAGGTTTGCAGCTAATTGTTTTGATGACAATTTAGATTTCAATAGTTTTTTTAGACAACTCGGAAACGAACCAGCGATCCGAAGGGCTTTCCGGCTATGGGTTGAAGATCAAATTGCTGAAGGCATGGACAAAATGATACCGCTTATAAAAGCATGTTTGTCTGATTTAACAATTGAAAGCTATTGGTCAGATGAATTACTGGTGGCAATTTTTAAGTCGGATAACTGTGCACCATTCTTTTCTCAGTTTGAAACCGTTCTGTTGGAAAATAACGCTGCACTCTTAAATAGGTGTATGCATATAATCAAGACGACCTGTAAAGAAAACAATTATGAACTCAACGAGCAGCCTGTATTAATGCCAGTCGGATCGGGTTGGGAACAAATGCTCCTTTTCCTTCATAAACATCTTTCATCCTTGAATAAAATCCGGTCCGCAATCATGGAGTTTCTATATGATTGGGATTACCGTCTAATTTTTGCATACCCTAAAGACAAGCCAGAGCTGGAAGCAGCTAAGCAAATCATTTTGTTTTATATCGGTCAGGCGGAAAAGAAAAGTGTGTTTTGGGATGATCGCAGCAATGCGACCAATAAGAGGTTGCTCATCACCATGCTTTTTAATTTGGCTTTGATTTCAAAAGAAGAGATAACAGCTCTTGTACAACGTAGCCTTTCCAAAAAAGAACGTCACAGCAGTTTTCACAGCGATAAAATTCATGACATTGTATTAAAAAAAATATGCTACGGCCCTGCCAAACACCAATTAGCTTATGCTTTACCTGATCTGATTCTGGAAGCGTTGATTAAGCAATGGAAATACGTTCCTCCCAAGCCCAGGAATACGGAAGAAAAAACAATGTTTAAATCTTTTCGTAGTCCACTCAGTAAGGAACATTCTTGGGGTATCAATAGCACGTTCGGGTTTAATCCTTCTGGTATCTTTAAGACACCTGTTTATTCTATATCGAAGTTTCATCCAGTTAAAGCAATCAATTTTATTACTCTATTTATTAATTATAGTGTAAGTCATTATGTGAAGGCCGATAGTGATCATAAACATGAAATAAGTGAAATTGAAATTACTTTATCGGATGGAACAAAGGTCAAAGAATGGGCTGCATGGGAATTTTGGGTAGCTTATCGGGGCATAAGCGTTACTGACTATTTATTGGAGAGTCTGTTGATGACATTAGAAAAGATACTGCTGGACATGGCTGCTGATAGGTCTCCAGCGAGCAAGGATATGTTGGGATTTGCATTTGATTTAGTACTCCGGAATAGTAATAATGTGATGACTACCGGAGTTCTCGCTAGTGTTACGATGGCCTATCCCGAAGCTGTGGGAGGTTCTTTTTTACCGCTCTTGTCTTTAAAGGAGCTTTACCATTGGGATTATCAAAGGGTGCGTAGAGAACACGGTACTTTCGCAATGTATGATGAAGAGATTCAATGGGCACAGAAAGTCAGGTATGATTCCAACCAGTTGCCACATCGAACCCGCAATCATGAAGGGTTTGCGGGCTTCCTGATCGAGTATCAGTTAACCATCAAAACATTCAATGCACCTTTATTTGATATTCTGGATAAACTATGGTCCGAATTACAGGATGACGATATTATCTGGAAAAAGAAACTGCATGAAATTGATAGCCGAAAGTGGGTAATGTCCAAATTTGAACAAGAATCAGGACAGCTTCATATCCAGCCAGCGTATGATGAAGAAGTGGCAGCATTTATCGACACCGGAAAACCGGAGCTAGATGCAGCGAACCTGGCTGCCACCCATTCACAGTCTCTTGTAAAAGCATTGGACGGAAGTGAACCAATCGACTATGAAAAATGGATAGAGTATTACAAATATTTCAGTACACTTGAAAAATTTAATACCAGTTTTGATAAGCCTGTAACCTTTGCTGTCATTGGAATCAGGGATTTTTCAACACAACTTACCGAAAAGCAAAAAAAATGGTGTGTGCATCACTTGGCTGTCACTATCGGGTATATTCTTGGCGGGTTGAGAAACTATGATTTTAGCCAACCACCCTTATACAATTATATCGAGCAGGACACAGCTCTTCATTCGCTACATCTATTGTTGTCCAATGTTACAGATTCCGATGACATAAAAGAACTTACTTTTTTATCTGGCGTTGTACTCTCTTCTCCTTTTCCTGAACATGACAGGGAAAAGCTCAATAAATACTTCAGGGAATTGTTTGCCCCTGCGTTTCCTGAGATCTTTAAAAAACTTTGGACAATACTGGTACAACTAGCTATTTTCAAAAAAAAGAATCCTTATTATTACGATGACCCTGATAGAAAACGCTTCGAAAGATCAACCAATAAAGAATTTAAGTTTATTGAAAACCTATGTAAGGGTACCAATATAGTGAAGATTGATAGCAGCAAGATCTCATTTGAATCTGCTGAGGCATATATCTTGTTGAATGCATTACATATAATCCCCACTAAATTTGACCATGATGATTATAAGAAATATTTTCTTCGGTTCCTGGAATTGTTGTTCATTGATTTGCCCCTTGAGCAGGATAGCGGTTTTGGACCAAGGGGAGGTGGAAAGCAAATACATCCGCAGGGGGTCTATGCTATTCAAAAATACACTGCAGAAATACTAGTTCAATCAGATGCATTATTTGCTAAACAACTAATAGCCTTACTTGTACCTTTCACAAAAATTACCTCAGACAGACATTATCGTCAAAATGATTCTATCCACTTTGTACTTGGCATTTTGGATCAGGTAGTATATCAGGTAGATGATTTTGTTCGATCAAGTATAGAGATCGAAAAACAAACTTTGCATATTGAAAGGTTTTGGATGTTATGGGACTATCTTGCTTCTATAGTTAAGATTAATGAATCACCTTATTTCTCCAGAGTTTTATTGCTCAATACCGACTATGCATGGTCAATGGAATTCCGCGATTCTGCAATATTGAAAGGCCAAAGTGAAAGATATCGTCTGCTAATGGAATTTATCGGCCCTTCTGCCATACAGTCCGCCGTTAAAATATTTTCTACTATTGGAAGTACAGTATTTTTGCCCAACGGTGTTTCCTGGCTGGCATCCTTATTAAAGAAAGATATTGGGCAATTGAAAGAATTAAGTGTTAAGCATCTGAATCAGCTTATTAAACTCTTATATGTGGATCATATAGCAACTATTAAAAAAAATCAGCAACTAATTACTGATTTTTTGTGGTTACTGGATAAGCTCATTGAAAAAGGAAATTCTACCGCTTACTTGTACCGGGAAAATGTAATTGTCTATAAGAAATATAGTTAAGGGAGTATGGGGTCAGCGATTATATTCCATCCCCACAGGGCAGTCCGCTTACCTTTCTTCTTATCGATTATATGAAATTTCAAAAGTTCAATATCATAGTCCAGTGGAGAGTGATTATGAATCTGCAATTGATAATAAATAATATCATCCTTTATGTAGATACCCGATAACTTCGTGACGATACCAGCATTCCCCACCTTCACAATTCGCTTAGGCGGATTGTTCAGTATAAATATTGCTGCATGTATGTATATAAAGTCAACAATTTCAAGAAACTATAGAGGCTTTTATAGATTTGGGGTTTTACTCCGAACTTTAATGAAACTACTGTAATGAGCCACTTACTCACCACCATTCCAATACAAAACATCTTCCTGAATTGATGAAATAAAACTTAACCCCTAAGCACTAGCTCAGGCCATACTAATATGATAAATAAAGTTGCAAATAATAAATTCAATACAGAAAAATTAAATCTATACCCAACCGAGCAGATTAAAGAAAAACTAGAATATTATAAAAGTTTATTTGGAAAGACACATGATCTGGCACCGGCAGAATTTGAGTTGCTAAAGAAAGACATCGCTACATTTTTTAACCTAAAACCAGGTGGACATACTTATCTTGCACCACCACATTTAGTCAGGATTTCAAATAACAACAAAATTTTAGAAGCCCAGGGAAAAGAATTAAGTTATTTGACTGACATATCTCAGCTACTAGCTCCTCCGATACAATTTTGCGGATTTGGTCGCTGTAACATTCCAAACCAACAGGTATTGTATTGTGCCGTGAATGAAGCGGGTGCCTATTGGGAAACAAAACCTAAAAATGGTGACGTGATTACAATATCGCATTTTCATTTAAAGCCAGATGCGAAGGTTATGTCATATGTGGTAAATAGAGAAAAAACTGAAAATCCAGCAATTAAGCATCAATTACAAGAGGTTTATTATTTGTTGGAAGATTTCTTTGTCGAAGCATATAGTTCACAAGTTGCTAAAGATCGCCCAAGAGATTATCTATTTAGCGGCGTGCTTTCTTCGGAAACATTATTTTATCCGGTCGTTGCTCCTAATAATTTCGAAGCAATTATTTACCCCAGTGTCCAAAAGAAAAAATTTGGAGAGAATTTCGCCATTAGAAATGATTTGATATTAGAACGATATGACTTGGTTGGTGTTGAGACAAGATTTATTCTCGACGAGTATGAAAATATTGACCCTGCCTCGGATGAAGTAACAACTGACCAATTGATTGGGTCTTTCGGAACTGATAAGTTTGATTTTGAAAATGGCAAAATATTATATAAGGTAGATGAAGCTGAAAAATTGTTTAAACTGTTTCGGGAAATGCAAACCGGCTCTGGACAACAAATACGGTACGAAACTCCTGGCATTCCAAAAAATCTGGCTTTTAATTTAGCTCCGAAAGATATTCCTATCAAAATCAATAAGAAAATTGGACGGAATGACCGCATTAATGTAGTATATCAGAATGGGAGCAGAAAGGATAATGTTAAATATAAAACTATCTCAGATGATATTCAAAGTGGGAAATGCCGAATAGTTAAATATTGAATTCATGAATTATAAAAACGAAATATTACATCTTGACAAACAACTAGGCTTTTTCGAAGAGTCCGTTCATGCTCTGACTCCCGATAATATAGGATTTCTCAAATTAATCTCTGTCATTGGCCCAATGCTAAAATTAAACTTTGATACCGGGAGAACCATTAAACTACTAGCAGAAAACAATCATCTTCGTGACTTAATAATATTAACAAGGCCCTTTGTTGAAAGCGTTATCAATGTTGGGTTTATTTGTGCAAAAGGTGATGACGCAATAGTAAGTTCAAAAAAATACGCTTTTCAAAAGGGTTACCGGGATTTATTCAGGGAACTTAATGTCCATGAAATTGCAATAAAGAATGGACTAGTATCTCATAAAAACGAAATTGATTCGCTTAGACCTCAACAGTTAATTGACGCATTACAGGAATATACCACTGCGAAAGGAAATGAAATAAATTCATGGACAGATGAAACCGCTAAACAAAAAGTTGATACAATTAGTAAAAAGTTTGGGTTGCTGGTTAATGGACTATTAACATTTGCCTTTTTTAATACCTACCGTGATGTATCCGAAATTATTCATGGCAGCTATTACGGCGTATTAATAATGACAGGTATGCAGAATAAGAATATCAGCTCCTTTAAATCTTCAGAAGAGGCCGCCTCATACTTTACAGATCATCAATTTAAATTTGCTACGCTGTCAATACAGCAGGTATGTATGTCTATTGTTAGCATAATTGATATACTGCACCAGAAATTAAAGGAGGTTGTGCCTATAAAAGAAATCCGAGATAAATCATATAATACCATGATTGAATATGCAGGAAAAGTTGCTGGGGATTATGCTAATGTTTAGAACTACGAATAAGAATATTATCATGAAAGACGAAGTATTAAAAATTGTGTTTAAAGATGACATGGCTTTTTTGACTGAAGAAGTGGCTTTGGATATAACCCAAATTCAAATCAAAACAACCGGTGAGGCTGTCAAATTCCAGGCACCTGCCTTCTGGACTATCCGTGTTATTAATTTCATTGAAAACGAAAAAAGATTGCATGCTGAAATACTTTCTTATGAAGTTGGCGAAACAAGATTTTCGCCCAGTCAAATTGATTTGTCTGATATTTTAGTTTCGGTTGAGAAAATAACATTCAGAAGTATTGATACTACAGGGCTATTAAGAACTTTAAATAGTAAGTCACCTGTAAAGGTATTGCCAGTTAAATCAGAGACTGTTTATAGAAACGAAACACACCTGCAACCTGAAACGAAAAGAGAACCAGGAAAAAAAACTTACAATGAACCCTTTTCAATACCGATCAAAAATGTAACATTCCTTTTAGGCAAAGTTAGTTTTGAAAAAAAAATCCAGGGGTTTAAAAAGCCGGTAACCTTTGAAATTGCAAACGAAAGTATTGTTAAAGCCTATGATTCGATAAAGAACTATTTCTGCAATGTATTAGGGTCTAAGAATATTCAGGTACTGCCAACCATTATAGCAACAGGTGATGTTATTGAGTCAGCAAGTGCAATATCAATGGAGATTGATAGGATAGATAAGTCGTTAATTGAGGAAGTTAAATTGGAATTGGTTAAAACAGCAAGAAAAAAGGAAGTAGAAGGCGATGCACAATTATTGACTATGGAGGAATGTCTTGTACAATTAGCTGATGATAAATTCAAGGCAGAAGAAATTTTTAAGAATGATAACGAGTTTTTGGAGAAATTACTTCAACAATCTGCAACAAAGCATCATTCGCATCTGAGATACCTTTCAAGCAAACACAGGCATGACCTGCAAAAGCTTCGTTATGTTCATAGCCCATTCTCATTTGTTTTTGTGTTAGGCAGCACTGACAATCTTTATGTCGTTTGGGAGACACTCGACACAGAGGAAGCGACATATATCTGGACTTTTGCTGGTGATGAAAAAAGCTTACAGCAATTCTTACTCGAAATTGGCAAAACAATCAATCTCATAAAAAGAGAAGGGAGGAATGAATATATTAGTCTCAGGGAAGAACATTTCAAGAGAGTTCGCCACGACTATTCAGATTTACAGAATGGATTTAAAAAATGGAAAACGGATATTGAGGATATAATTATATAAAAAAAGAAATATTCGCTCTCTTTCACTCAATTAGAAAACAATGTCAATAAGTGATATCATTACGCTGCTAAGCCTAGTCATTGCTATACTCGCAATACTTAGTGAAAAAAATAGGCGACACATCTTGCTCAAGTTTCATCGGATTGATTACCTTATTTTTAGTGTAGCGTTCATTTTAATAAATTATTTTGTTTTCTATAAAAGTTTTTTTAACAGGGGTATTTATATCTCAGGCTTATATTTCCCCAATTTTGGATTGAAAAATCCTGAGAACTGGGCCTACATAATTACCTTAGTAACTGTTAGTTATTTCTTTTATAAGATATGGTACGCCTTTTATCCCTTTTCTAAGATTGAAAAGGTCATTAGCTATTACCAAAGATTAATTGAAAACAATGACACTTCTTTTCTTCTTGACTTAATTGATAAGTATCATAAGAATGATATAATTAAAAGTATCAATAACACGAAGGATTATGAGCCAGATAAAAATTGGTGGGAAACAAGATTCAGCAAAAAAACGATTAAGCAAAAGTTTAATGAAAAGTTACGTTCGATTATATGCTTTTCTATCCCTGGCTCATGGGTTAATAAAAGATCATATGCAAGAATGGTTATCTACAATATTCTAAACAATCCGGCATTCTTAATATTGGCATCAAGGCAACGTCCTTACTTGTTTGCGGAAATAATCGCATCATTTAAAGAAGTAAAACGAGAAGGCTTTCCTAAAGAAATTACAAATGCTTTTTTGGAGGAATTGCTAAGGAATAAAGATTTCTGGATAAAAAAGGAATTAATTGAAAGTCAAAGGAACGACCCAACACAACCAGAGTCGTTTTATTCAGAAAACAGGATATTGGGAGCATTAATTACTGATTTGTCAGTGGCTGATGTAAACGAGGTATGGCGTCCTTTTGGGGAGGCTGCTATAACAGAAATTGAAGATGAAAGAACAAAGGGATATGATAGTAAGATGTATAATGACTACACAGAAGATGACCTACTTTGGGAGTTTGTTACCTATTATTCAATACAATTCTTTTATTTATTGATCAATGAAGCAATTACAAAAAAATACACGGGCAGCCATTTCTTCATGTTCTATTATGATAGAATTGTAAACGCAATTTTAAAGAATTTTAATAAACGCCCTCCAGAAGATTTTGAAAAGATTACAACTCAATATCATAAATTAATTGAAATAATATTATACAAAAGCTTTTATTGGCTTGAACAGTCTAACCAGGCAGTTCATCCTGGTATTTACCATGACATTCTTGATTGTATAGGTACCAATATAGATCAGGTGACCAAGAATCGTTACTATGGTCTTGAGAGACAATTATCAATACTGGATACTTTTCTTAACAATTATTGCGATATTGAAGATAATGAAGAGGCTGAGGAACTCAGAAAAAAGTATGAAGAGAAATTATTACGTCCAAGTATGTTGACAGAAAGTCACGCTCCCTACTATAAACTGATCGCAATTGCCTGGAATAAGTTCGACAAAATTCCGCATAGATCGATGCAAGGCCATGGCGATGATTTAGATTATTTTGCAAGGCTAAAAGAGAAAGTTATAATTCCACTAGGACTTGATCCCCACGAATATTAAGTACCTAATCAACTACTGGGTTATTATAAAACATCTTAGTGGGTTTAATAATTATTTATAGCAATCTAGCTTCAGGAATTATATTGTCTGGATTTTATACATTGCTTGTAAAATTTATTCTACAATAATTTTAAAAATCTGGTTTATAAAATGCCTAATGAAATATGGAGAATGTCCAAATAGAAAAAGTCTTCCTTCTCGGTTATGATGATATATATGATGATGCAGGAATAGACCCCAAGAAATTTTTACAGACTCTCCCAGCAACCGAAGCACTTAAATTCATAAGTTACCTTTTGCATTTATATAATGTCAGGAAGCGAAGTGATTTCAGGTTTCAATCGGATCACCTATTACAGTGGATGATGCAATTGGAAAGCATTGATAAAAATAAGGTCGCAACCTTCGTTCAGCAGCAAGCTACATTTATTTTTGATCCGTCTTTTAAATTGATTGATCGCAGACCCTGCCTAGACCTTATTCAACATATACTTGTGTACAGCAGTCAGGCTACTCGTACCTTAACAACATCTGATTACACATTTTTGTTTAAATGCTTGCTTCATTTTAATTCAAAGGAGAATAGGGTTCAGGAACATCTGTTCCAATGGAAAGGCAACGGAAATATCGAAGACTTTGTAAATCATATTTTGCCTGTTCAGGTGAGAAATATAGAACATGAGCGGTTTAAAAATTATGTCATCCAGTTTTTGAAAGTCTATTATTTTCTTGAGTTCTGTGAAAACCATCCAAAATATGCAGGTTATTTAAATCTTTTTCTTTCTTCGTTAGGGCTGAATTCCCACACCATTTATTTGTGGAAATTAATTAATCCGTTCCATCGCCTCATGCTAAGTGAGGCAGCAACTCCCGTAATGTATATTGATGATAGTGTAGAAGGACTTGAATTTTATAACCGTTTGACAATTAATGGCAAAATAAAGGAATGTGACAAGGATTATAAGCCTTTGAGACAATACCCTCTTTTTAAAGAAGATAAAAACACATATGTATTTCTGGACTATCGGTTTTTTATTGACAAATTTTATCAGGGATTCTTGTTTGATTTTAGTTCCATTACTAAAGTATCATTTAATAACCTGAAAGAGAATATGGGTAATGAATTTTCTGAACACATTTTGTTCTATACAGTTATGGCGAAATGTTTCACTAACTCTGGGTCGGTGCATTTAACCGGCCATGAAATTAAGGCGAAGATTGGCAGCGGGGAACCGGATTATTATATCAGAAATGGGGCTGACTTATTTCTTTTTGAATTTAAAGACATCGTAGTTACTGCCGATATTAAATACTCCTTAGACCCGGAGAAGATTAAGAAAGGCATAATCGAAAAACTCGAAAGAAATTCAACTGGACAAGGAAAGGGGATTTCGCAGTTACTGAATACAATTAATAGCATTAGTAATAATTTGTACAAGCTGAAAGCGGTTGATGACATATCTCCAGAACAACTTGTTTTCTATCCGATAATTATTCATACAGATATCACATTTGAAAGTGGCGGAGTGAACTATTTTTTAAATAAGCGAATGATGGGGCTTATTGAAGAACTAGGATTATTTAATGTACAGATAAAAGGGCTGGTCATGATCAATATTGATACATTGATTCTATTTCAAGATCAATTTCAAGAGAGGAAGCTGGATTTTGGAAATTGCATAGCTAGCTATTTAAGTTATGTTTCCAGTAATAATCCTCAAACCGCTACTTTCCCATTTGACGAGTTCTTGAAACATCATTTTGTAAAAACAACAGGAGAAAAAATCGGCACTCCCAAAGATTTCGCTAGAATTATAAATTCATTCAGAAATACATAATACCGGCATCTTTTGAACGAGTAATTACAAAACAAATATTATATCGGTTCCCAATTAACCGGCATTGCCCCAATGATCGGTCCCTGTCCTTCATAATAAACATCAATTACTCCAAGAAACGAAGGTGCAGGAAAATCGCCCATTCCTTCAAGAGCCATTTTGAAAGCATCTTCTCTGTAATCCAGATCATGCCCCAAAAGAACCGGGAAGTAAGCAACATCGAAAATGGAAGTGATACCAGCAGTGCCCTTTGATTAGCAACTTTGAAAGTTGTTTTATTTTAGGAAGTGCCGTATTCATAGGACTTGCCCACATGCTGCTATTCCAGGTGCTGTCATCAGGAAATTTTATTGGGAAATCTTCAACCCGCTATAAATAATATAGCATATGTGCATAAGGAGCCTGTTTGACGATTCGCTCCATTTGTGATATTGAGATAGATTCGAAATTTTTGCTTCCCGAGTCTCTTTTAGCTTCTAAAAAGGCAACCCCTCTCAGTACTTCACCTGTTGAAAACTGGATATTTACAAATAATGAAATATCGCCAAAATTCATCTCCACCTTTCCCTTATTCTTAAACGAAAACCAGTCTATTATTTTGGTAAATCCTTTATATTTTACTTTCCGTTGAGTAAAGATTTCCCTCAATTCTTTCATCAATGAATAGCTGATATGATTTTCATCCCATTCATACGGATAACAGTCTTTCGTTACTCTTAAAAATATTTTCTCCAATTCTTAGACTAAGGTTTTCATTACTATCTTATTCGTTTAGAAAGGCCAAAATTAGCTGCAATCTTATTGGTTTTATCGATAACACCTTTTTTGAGAGTATCAATTTCTTCTTTTTCCTTTTGATTCAACATAATATGTCCTCCGCTATTCCGGTTTTTTGCAGTATTGGTGATTTGAATAATCCTTGATACATCAAAGTCAATATCAGATAGATTATCATGCAGAGAAGAGGTATACTCAACCAATGCTTTTGCACGGATTGATTTTCCTTTTATCGCTCCGGTAGTGATGATCTCTTTGATTTCTTTCAGCCCTGATACCATGTGATCAAAATTTCCTTCCGCAGCAGTCATATCCCGAACTGCACTTCTGTTTATTACATCAAAGACAACATCAAAAGCCATTTTATCATCACTTGTGTGAAGTATGTTTAGGGGTATATATCGATGTAAAATATCATAGATCATATCTTTTTGATTACTGTTTCCATGTTTTGCTAGATAAATGAGGTATTCAATCCCCACCACTTTTACCCCTGTGAATTTCTTTTTAGTATGATTTATAAAACCGATAACAATTAATTCTTTGTATGTCAATTTATGTCTTACATATGTTTCAATGGTTTTTTTCACTTTTGCTGCATCTGCATTGGTTGTTACCTGGATAGCAATGTCTTTTTTCTCACTATCCAAATCAATAGCCGGATAATTATGCTTTATCTCATTTTTATTTTTATAAAGTCCTTCACCTTTTTCAAATACATTTAGGAAGTTCATGATTATGGCCTCGAGGTCAAATGTCAAATCGGTAAAAGAAGCTTTTACCTTATTCTTTATGTGGAACTGTAAAAAAGTCAGCATCGAAATTATTTCCTTTAATTTTTGATCGTCAGTCATAATTTGAAGTTTTAAGTGAGGACAAAACTACTGCTTCATTTACATTTTACTGAAACTAATTGCTACCCAAGACTGATATAAAGAGCAGAGAAACAGGCATCTATGATGGATTGTATAGTTTTGAAACTTTAATTCCGAACTTTAATCAAAATTAAATCTATATGGAATTTACAGTTACTGACTCTGCGGAGAATTTTGAAACCTGGTTAGCAAAGGAATATGTGACAGAAGATTTGAAGGAGATGTTGTCAGATGCTTCTATACTAATTGTACCATTCGAAAATCTAAGAGACACACCTAATCCCTTTTTATTCCCAATTGCTACAGGCGACATTCTTCGCTATTTCAAAGAAAATCTACCTCCTGAACAAAAGATAGACATTTGCATTACCGATGAAGCTTACCAGGAGTTTGCTTTTTACAGTGATTACAAAAGAATCGGAAATTTTTTAGTCAAAGCTGTAGCAGTACCTGTATTTGTAGGTGTGCTTTCAACATATATTTATGAGAAATTTATTAAAGAAGACGAGACTAAACCGCAGATTCAGGTTGTTGACAAATCCACACACACTGTTGTAAATAATCATATAAGTACTGTTACAAAAAAGAAATTCCTTGAACCGACACATATAAAAATTTCAGTCACAGTCGTTAACTCAATTGGCAAGTCAAAGAATATTAGCTATGAAGGACCGGCAGTTAATTTTGACGAGGCATTAAAATCTTTAAAAGAGTATGAAAAATGAAGAGATTGTAGCCCGGTTAAACGATCTTCATTTACAAATATTTCCACTCGAAGATCTTGCCGCCCATGTACAAGCTAATAAAACGCAATCTGTAAAAGATGGCGACCAGGATCAGGCTAAACAGTTATGGATTTATCAGACAATTATAGAAATACACCAGCTTTACAGGAACGCATTTACACTGTTAAAAGAAAAGTCTTATTACAAAGGATGGTGTCAACTGGAACGGGTTGAAATTGCCTTTCATAACTTAAAAAGACATTTTAGCTTCGATAAGAAAAAATATTTCCTTTGGACCATCGAAAAAGCTGTCCGAAACCTACAGATAATTTTCCCATACAAAATGTTTGGGAGTATGGAGATAGTAAAGAAGAAGGTTACCTGTACAGTATGTAACCAGCAAATATCGATCAGAAATCCTTGTGCACATATTGTAGGCGAGATATACAATGGTGAAATGTGCGGTCGATATGTAATAGAAGCAGATATATTGGCAATCTCACTTGTTGAAAACCCGGGAAATAAATACTCTGTTATGTTTCTTAAAGATGAAAAAACGGGAGAACAAACAGACAATTATAACTACGACATTCTTGATTACCTTTTTAACGAACTTAATATTACTTCACCGTATGAATTTTGGGATTTAGAAGTGAGCCAACGGGAAATACAACTTGAAGATTATGGAAAAATAGGAAGGAATGACCCCTGTTCCTGCAACTCTGGTACAAAATTCAAGAACTGTTGTTTGCGAAAAGTCGGAGATAAATACCCTCACTATGAATTTATTTTAGTCAATCCAAGTGATAAGAATTTGTTTATAAATTCACTATACAAAACCATACACTGATATAAGGTCAAAAACTATTAATAATTCTAAAGTACAATCAGTATGAGAGTAGATGATGTCATTTATTTTGC
Source organism: Bacteroidia bacterium Ga0077558 (assembly GCA_001464625.1). Classification (GTDB taxonomy): domain Bacteria; phylum Bacteroidota; class Bacteroidia; order Chitinophagales; family Chitinophagaceae; genus JJ008. Next base: position 20,046 of record LNFJ01000005.1, read on the forward strand.
ACCAGACCTTAAAGTAGTTGATTTTAATATTTCTGATAAAGGCCAGGTTCTCGAAGGATTTAGAAACAGAATTATTTCATACTACCTAAAACCTGCCGAAAAACTAAATAAATTAGAAGATGCTTTTGCAAGCGGTGTAATCCTTATGACTGCGATTGATGCTATTACTTATTATTCGATTGGAGGCAATAACAGGCTTAAAGATTTTATGGCCCAATGCCACCTTATAGCCCATTTTAGCGAAGCCGACCAAAAGAAAATTGTAAAAGCATTTGATGATTATTTCAGAAATGGCTTGGTTCACGAGGGTAGGATTAAAAATGGCTGCCAGTTTTCATACCAGTATGAGTTTACTTTTTTTGATAACACTTTTCTTGTAATCAATCCAGCATTACTTCATGAAAACGTCGTTGAATACTTTGATGCCTATTTCAAAAGGTTAACTACAGAGGAGGGAGTTTTTAATTCTTTTTATCAAAAATTTTTTAGACAGTACAACCCAGAGGTAACAGAGCTAAAAAGGCTATATAAGCTTAGCTGAAATGTACTAATTGCGAAATATATAAGTATCTGAAAACAAAAACCTTAGTTTTCAACTCAAAGGTTGAAATGGATGACTATGATTGAAAAAAAGCTGGAAATAAAGTTTGTTCCTTTTGAAGCAGGATATCAATCAGAAAGCGTTGTGAATTTTGAGATTTTTACAGTAGATGATGATGAGTTAATAGGTTATGCAGAAGGTCACCTTACAAGAGACAAACATTTAATTTCAGTAATCAACATCTTTGGAGATTACAAACAAAAAGGTATCGGAGCGTGTGCATTTAAACACTTGATTGATTCATTAGGTGGCGTAACAAAAATAAAAGGCCTGATTGGAAGTTGGCATAGCGATGGAGAATTTAAGCATCTTGATAAAGGTATGTCAACAAACCTTTTGGTTTTTAAAACACAAACTGAGAAAGGCTTATCCAAGGAAGAAGCTGCATTACTTACACCTTCAGGTAAATGGGCGATTAGCCTTGGCTTTTCTAAAGTAATTGTCCGGTCCGTTTTCGATGATAGAGTATCGGTTCTTTTTACAAGACCATGAACAAAAGAAAAATATAAAACGGTATGGTTGGAATAAACAGAACTCGATGGAAAACCCACCCTGTCCAGGAAGAAAAAATGAATCTTTTTGTTGATTACTTCAACTATTGCGTTCATTTTATGGGAACTCTTCACTATATGGAATTGGACACACCTATATCATTATTAGATAAAGGCCTTTTTCAGCTTAAATATAACAGTTCGGAAAAAAAGTTTATCTACATCACTAATCATTTTGAAAAATTCCTGGCCGAAGAGGAAGATTTTTTAAAGCTATTCAAAGGACATGCTGAACTAAAAATAATCATTCGTGATTTCCTTTCGAAATCTACAAATAACAAGATAAAATTACTTGCAAATCCCCTATCGCTTTTTCGTTCGATTAATGAATTTAAAGAAGAGCTCGACAAGGAAATGTTTTCTTTGGCGTTAAATAATCTTGTGAAATTTATTTTATGCCCTCATTCAGTTCAAGAACATCGGGAGGGAATAATATTTTATACCAAACTGATAGCAGCACACCTGATACTAACCAGAAAAAGCAAGGCTGAGGTCCAGTCTCTATTTGCAGAAATATTTACTAAAGAATATAATGAGTTCCCTTTTCCTGAAAGTATCAAAACAGACGAGGAAAAACGGAATTACTTCAATACAAAAACGATAAAAGAAGTCTTGTTAGCCATTGGACATTTTTCCGAAAGAAAACCTAAACAGTGGCACTTGCTATTTAAATTAGATGGCATCGAGCTGCCAAAAGCTGTTGACTTTAGCCATGCTGAATCAAATTTAACCTCCTTAAAACATAAATCTTTAGGTAGACTAAGGGAGATGATCAGTAAGCAAAAGGATGATTTTATAAAGAAGAGACTTGAAGGTATTGATTGGTCAATATGTCAGGTAGCGATAAAAAGCGTAACAAGGGATGGAGCCTATCGTGATGCATTAAATTTGGCTCGGTCAACTGTTGATTTTATAAATTCCGTACTTAATAAGAATTTTGTACTCAACAAAGAAACATACTTTTTCACCAGCGATGGCATACACTATGGCTACAAACTAATAGGGGGGAATAGCCAAACTCATCATGTCTTAACAGATTTTGATCTTCAAAAATTAAACAATAACGCTTATAATGTTTTAAGGCCAAGGGCATCGCAGGCGACGGATGCTTTTCTAAAATTTGAAAAGGATTTTATTAAAGCGAAAGAAACAAGTAATATCGCTTCTATGTGGAGATATCTTGAAGTCCTGCTATCTGATGCAAGTGACGGGAAAAAAGTAAAAGACATTGTATCGGGAACACTCTTACTTAATGAAAAGGAATTCATTACAAGGGAAATCACCGATTATCTTAAAAATGCAATCAATGTTTTTAATTCCAGTAATGAAGATCTTGGTATTACGCCAGATGAACAACTATTTTATAGCAGGTCTGCAACCAAACTTAAGGAATTAAATGAAAAGATTCCCAGTGTATTTTTTAAAACTGCTTACAAAGAACTCACCTCAAAAATCACTCTTAAAAGATATATAACCATCCGGGATGTTTATATATCAATACTTACAGAAGCATATGAACAAAGAAACTTTAGTGAACACAATGGGAAACATAATCCCTACGCCAATACCAAACTAATCCATACTTTTTTATTAATGGTAGTTAGGTTTCGGTGGGTGTTATTTGACTATATGAAACGATACCGAACTGCAACTTTTCCCGAAATTTTAAAGAAGATTAGAATGGATTATTCAAAGAAGGTGTCGGTCTCCATAAAACAGAAGTAATAGAGTAACTTACCTGAACAACCTCTTCAATTTATGCTGAATGCTAGCGGAATTGAATTCAGAAATGAACAGGGCATATTCCCTTTAGTTGTTTTTCAACGGGAATTGCAAACCTTTAAATGTATTGGGAGTTCATTCTTCATAAATGGGCTCGGAATATTTGTTACTGCAAGACATGTTGTTATCAACGAAATCATCCCAGGAAACATGATGTTTGTTGTACAAAATTTATCGAATTTTCAAACTGTGAACAGGGTTGTTACAAATTTATGTGTTCACCCTTTCGCAGATATTGCGATGGGTTTAGTTGGCATAGCAAGGCATCCATTAACTGCAAAGGAAGTGCCTTTTGAGGTGGCACCCAACTGCCAGTTGTCTTTTAAAAAAATGGACAATGGTACTGAATTGATGGGATTTGGTTATCCAAAAACCAAGAAAATTTCTGAAGCAAATCTTCATGCATTCAGTTTTCTCGGAACTTGGTCAGAAGGAGTAATAGAAGATTTTTACCCGGAAGGAATAGCAAATTTGAAAAATAGATGCTATCAAACTACCATGATTATTGAAAGTGGGAGTAGTGGAGGTCCAGTTTTCAAAGATGGTTTTGTTGTAGGAATCAATTCAAGCAGTTTTGATGTATGTGCTGAAACAAGTCCTTTGTCTTTTATTACCCCAGTGGAATATTTGTTAGACCTCCAATTACCAATAGGTGGTGAAGTGATGTCATTGAAACAAATGATTTTAAAAGAACTTGTGATTGTAGAGAGCAGTTAAGAAATTTGACTAATTACATATTCAAAAAATAATTTTCTTCTTATTAGTTGTTAATATATTTGGATTACCATTAAGTTTATGAAATGATCGCTAGGCTGAGTTTAGACGAAATTACCAATGGGGAAGATTTTGAAGAGCTTGTCGCAGCTTTTTTCAGGTCTAAACTGCATGAGAAAAACAGCACAATAACTTCTGTTGAGGTAAAACATACTGGTGTTGGTCCAGATGGAGGAACTGATGTTCTTGTTGATTTCCGTCTTTCTGATACAATTTTTGAATTTACAAGAAGGATAGTTGTACAATGTAAATTTCATTCCCGAAACGTATCTCCTTCAGCCTTGAATGACAACAATATCCCAACTCTGATTCACTCCCACAATGCAGATGGGTATCTTCTAATTTGTAAAGGGAAACCTACATCTAAACTAACAGCTTTGTTTAAAGCACTTAACGAGAATTGCAAACTAAAATATAAATATCATATATGGTCAGGCGAGGTTTTTGTAACTCAGTTGCTTGTAGCTCAACAGTCCATAAAAAAACAATTTTTCCCAAAATATTTCAGAGAAGAAGTTGAGTTAACAAAAAAATTGAAAAAAAGATGAGAGCATTTATTTCATACTCTTTGGTTGACAGGGATCAATACATTATTTCACTCCTTTCTAACAGGTTGAGGGCAGATGGCTATTCGCTACTTACTTCAACCAATCTTTACAGCAACATAGTGGACTTTACCACGACACAACAGATTTATACTTCTCAACTATTTATTGGTATTATATCTTCTAATGGTGCTCAGAGAAACAGGGTTTTACAAGAATGGCAACAAGCCGTTGCAAATAGAGTTCCTGCTGTTTTGCTAATCGAGCAGGGTATCCCAATAGCTTCCGGAACAGACCCTAACACTTATATTATCTTTAATAGACACAATCCTCAGTTAGCTATTGAGAAAATTAGAGAACGAATGAAGTCAAAATCTACGGATGTTGAAGAAGCTGCTGGGTGGGTATTAGCAGGAGCTGCATTACTTGCTATACTTTCACTTTTTTCAGGAAGCAAAAAATGAGATTAATTTTTCAAATTTCACTACTTATTATTTTTGCACCTTCATTGTTATTCCATAGCATCGTCCCTTGGACGCTCCATTCATCGTTCTGTTCATTTTGCATCTTTCGAGATTTTGTTAGGCTCGTTTTGTAACGAATAGGGCCTATGCGAAAGTCAAGATTGTGCATGCCATTTCTCGGACGCTATAAAGCCCACCAAAAAATTCCAGCATAAACACATATCCAACTCACAGCCCTTTCTTTTAATCCGTTGCTTTTTGGTGATGATGAAGCAGGCACAGGAGGAATGACTTTAAGTTTTAGCAGGTCTTTGCATTTTTTTGCATTGTATTCCAGAGGTCCCCAGCAGATTCAAACCGCTGTAGTTTAAATCACATTGGGTCCAAAATGTAAAACGTACATTTCCCAAAATAATAGAACTAGCGAAAGTTGCGAAAATTTCGACTTAATTCTAACAAGTTGGACTTATTAATCTGTAAAAATTTTATTCTGCCTATAATTGCTATATCAAAACAGTTAACCTTTTGTAAATATTACTTTTTGGAAAGTTAGTCCCAATAACGAGTATTCGCGAGAATAGTCGATTTAATTCAGAGAATCGTCGCAACTATTATGAAGATTAATTGGATAAATATCGAACCTACTTGTGATTTCTCGAAATTTCACGATAAAAAAACAACCAGTTTATTTTAGTTAGATAAAAAATTCACTCCTGCTTCACCATTTTTCATATCAAGAATATAACCTGTTATGAAATAATATATCACTAGGATGGGTCAGCATCCCGGTAATAACCCTATCTCTTTAGTCTTCCCTCCTTTCAACAAATCTAAACCTTTAGGGTTGTTGTAGTTAGTTTGCAACTACCCATCAGCCTTGAAAAGGCTATCCACCTTTCACCTACAAAAATGTAAGATCAAGTAAGCCACATTTTTCTGTCAATTTATAATCCTTCACACTGCTATACAAATAATCTTCCGGACTCTCTACAATACCAGCTTCTACGGCATTGTTATGGATATAATTCATTTTTTGAAATATAAATGGGCCACAATACAATTCCATAGGCTGGTTATCCTGCCGCCAAAACTGGTATGTACCATTCCGACTATTTTTCGTCCCCTATCTTTTAAAGATTTCCAGCATCCATTCTCTTCTGCTTTCCTTCGGGTTATTTTTAATAGCAGCTATGACCTGCTTACTGGTAAATTTTTTAAAATCCCTGAGTACATCACTTAAATTCTCATTCCGTGCAGACACAATTAAATGTAAATGATTACTCATAATGCACCAGCTATGAAGTAGCAATCCTTTTTCCTGCTGGCAAAAATGGATGCTGTCAAGTATTATATCACAATACTCTTTCCTTCTAAAAACACCTGCCTGCCGGCAGGCAGGTCTACCCACTCCACCACAGCAAATGTTATAAAATGTATTGCACCCTGTTTCCTTATCTTATAACCTCCCTCACTCATTCTTTTTTACTAAGGATAATTATTGGACGGCTTTTACCAAAGCCGATGGTTAGTCACAGACTAACCACAACCTTTCATCTTATTTTTGTTTATTGAACACTACGGACAACGGAGTGGTTTCTTCCAATAAAGGTTTGCATCTCATCTACTTCATACACCTGGTTAGTTTCTGAAAATACCGGCGCAGCTAACTTCTGACTTATCAGCAATATTCTTCTGCGTACCGTTGTTTTAGCTATCTGTAAATACCTGCCGATGGAACTGATACCCATCCCTTCATTATTGAGCAAGGTTATATTTTTATCATCCTGCGCTGATGTTATTCTATATTGATACTTGCTGCGCTGGTACTTATTGCAAGTGGAGCAAAAATACTTCTGTACGCCTTTATAAAAACCCTTTTTAATACAAGTAGCTGAACAATAGCGGCAAGTTGCAGGTAACAGTTGGCTCACAATAGAAAGCAAAACCCTTTAGGGGCTTATGTTACAGCGAATCTCCTGCTAATAAATGGTTCCTACAATACCGCGAAAGTGGTATCCTTATCTAAGTTGTAATTGGTTATCAAGTATTTAGCAGGTATTGTCTTTTGAAAGTAACGATTGGCACAGTACCGCTTTGTTCGTTTAGTTATTTATGATGCAGCTTTGATAGTATTGCAGGATAACCAAACACTCTTTCAAAACCCATTATATCATAAACGTAAGCACTTATTAAAACCTTATCATTGGTTTTTATTCCATCAGGCAAGCTGCATACCCATAATTTTAAATTCCCACTCTGCAAATGATACTTGTTGTATTCTCTTTCTGAAAGCTTTACTTCTGCTAGCACATTTTCAATCCTTCCAATAAAAATCCTGTTCAACCTATAGCTTGAACAATTACTTGTATCAACAGATACATATTTTATGTATGCATTTGCATACGCAACCGATGTATCTACTTTTAGTTCAAAAACAGGGTAAAGCCTCTTAAACGTTCTATAAAAGTCTGAAGTGTCAGAATCATTTTTTAAAATTATATCTGACGTTGTTTCCTTTTGCTTGGTGTTCTTAGTATCAGTACATCCAGCACAGAAGATAATACAGAATGCAAATAGGTATATTATTGTAGGCATTATCTGACTATTAGATTTAGAGTATTATCAACTGTATTTCTATTGATAAAATTTGTATTCAGAAACTTCTTTGTAAAATCATTCATGTAGAAGGCACTCAACATTGCCCTGTATTGGGTACTATTCAGATTTGTATCATTGTTTCCGGAAGCAGATTGCATCGCATTTCCTGCTGCTGTTGCTGGAAAATATTGATTAGTTTGTTGCTGCCATGGTCCAGATATAACATTTCGTGGGTCGTTAGAATAATTACCATCTGGATGGACTAACCAAAGTGTATGACCTGTTTCATGCACAACTGTATTTTGGTCTTTGCCGCTCATTATGCCTCCAACTTGGCTTGATGGAATAAAAATTTCTTTCCCGCCAGGCTCAGCAACTGCCGCACCCAAAACATATGGCTCTGCTCTGTCATCAGATTTTACACTTTCATTTGTTATGCGGTAAACATGTTCGTTGCTCTTGATGTCATCGGCATTTTTCCCTACCCGTATATTGGCAGTTGTTGTAAATTCTATTCCTCCAAAATCTTTACTGAATGACTTTTGTAATTGTGATTGAATTTGCCCAGCTAACTGTTTAAGTTCTTTTTTGGAATATTGCTTATCAGAATTATTTACTACTACCGCAGTATAAGTTACATTAACATGCCATTTGCCATTCTCGTCTTTATTAAAGCTGTACTCCCAATCTTTTCCATCAGGGTCTATAACTAAAATTGGGTTATTGATTGCATAATTATAAGGGCTGTACTGGAAGTTTTTAGGTGTGCTTCCTTTAGGGTCTATCGTGTGCCAGCGCCCTAACTGTGGGTCATAGTTTCTTGCACCATAATCGTATAGTTCTAATCCACTGCCATCGCTGAACTCTTGGCTCTGCTGTTCTTTGCCATTATATTTAAGTTTGTTCTCCACCATCCCAGCAGCCTTAGAAGATATTCCCGCCATCGTCAACCCGAACGGATAGTAATGCGTCTCTTCTAGTATCACCCCTCTCGTATGGACCACCTGCAGGTTATCAAAGAACACATTTACAGGACTCTCATTGCTTACATAAATGTACACATATCCGCTTTTCTGAGCTGTTAAATTTTGTAAATCAAGGTAGTGGTCTTCTTTCAGTTGACTGTTGTTACCTACCATACTTAGGTGGTAGCCACTGGCCTTAAACTGTTCATCAAAAAAGATGACATTTATAAACGCCTTGGGCTTTTGTGAGTTTTGGTTGCTTTGGTTGGTTTGTTCATTTAAGAGATCGCTTATTTGCAACGTTCCCGGCGTTGTATTTATTTGCCCTGCTGTTACTCCTCCATGCGCATTGCCAGCTACGCCGCCGGTGGGGCCGCTCAGCAATCCATTCAATATTTCTAATACAGGTATAGCTATGTTGGCAACGCTGCCGCCAGTGTTGTTCTGAAAATAATAGCTTTTGCCAAATACATCTATTTTATCTCCTGCCATTACTTTTAGTGTAACACCCAAGCCTGTTTTGTTTTCATTACTTTTTAGCCTGTATAGTTTCTGGCTATTGCTTTGTTCAAAGGCTGGGTCGCTGGGGTTGTTGCCTATACCATTGTCGTTACTATAATTGGTTGGCAGGCCGTTTACAGTACCCCCTAATACAATTTTGGTATTGTCTATGTTGTAGTATTGTTGCTCGGTTGCTATTTTAGCATCTTCTAAACTGGCTACCGGATATTTATCTTGCTTTTGCTCCTCCGTCAGCATCATTCGCACATTTCCCAGATGGTCTTTAAGCATATAATCATAGACTAGCCCAGTAATAACGTTAGGATCAACCACATTGTTATACAAAGCTCTGGTTCGTCCCTCTTCATGCCCGAAAAATTGCAGTTTTTCGGTATAATCAATTGTGTTTGGGTTATTATCCGTTTTACTCTCAAAAATAAATCCGCCAACATAATCCGTTGATGTAGTGGTGGTAACATTATTATTTGCAACACTGGCGTTTTCGACTGTTACTTTTCTAAGTTTATTACCTGATGCATCATAGGTATAACTAATAGTTCCTTTATTATTAGCGATTGTTATTAGTAATGGTAGATTCAGATGGTTATAGATAATGCTGCTGATATCTTTATTATGATCAAGTGTCAGATTACCATTTACATCATAACTATAATCGGTTATAGCATTAAACTGTGTCTGCGAACTTGAAGTAGTTAATCCTGACTTAGTACTAAATTGAATATGTGAAGAATTAGTTTTAAAATCACCCAATTTTGTCAACGGGTCATTATTAAAATCAACAACATTTTTTAATTTGTTTGTGCCATCAATATATGTATACCGCATATTATCAATTGGGATGGTAGGGCTTCCCCCCAATTTCCAGCCATATTGTGTCATAGCTAAAACATTTCCGTTGGCATCATATGCCGTGGTTGGATCTGCGCCGTCACCCATTTGCATAGAATAATTAATCATAGAATTATTCCAGCCAGTCCCTTCATTATCCTGCTTAAAAACTCCTTTCAGTAACCGGTTAGCAGCATCATAGGCAAAATCGTATTTTCTTCTAATATCATCCCCATCACTTTTCCAAACCATACCGGTAATATTTCCATTAAACTGGACTGCTGCAAAATTATCATTGGCTGTATTAGCTGGTTTATCATAGCCTAATTCAAAACCAAATTTTGTAGTACCCGATTGCCCTGCAACTGCCAAATAACTCCTGTTAGCACCAAGCATCCAGCCACGAATATTGTAGTCATATTCAAGGTTTTCCAACGGAAGGTTTGTCGACGCATTTTTTCCAAATGCCTTTTTCCTTAACTGACCTAATCCATCGTATTGGTTTTCATTAATTGTTTTAAAGTTTTGAGAGGATAAGTTATTAATTGTATTTAAAATAGAATTGCCCACTTTCTTTTCATTCTTTACCACCCTCCCTAAATCATCATAGGACATCTGGCTTACAATTACAGAACTTTGGGGGTTAACTGCGCCTTGTTTTTCATTTTTTTGAACTGAAATTAATGGTAAGCCTGACCATCCGTATTGAACGGTAGAAACATCTGTGCCGTTAGTAAAATTTTTAGTCTTAGTCTGAATAGTCCTGTTCTTCTCATCATAAATCATTACAGAATAGACAAAAGTGCTAGAAGTACCCAGAACTTTTGTTTGTGTCCATGTCACCAATCCTTTTACATTTGATGAAGCTGTCTGTGGCTGGGCAAAATCAGGAGCACTATTATAGGTTGAATTGAAATGAGATGCCCATGAATTATCAAAACTACTTGTCAGGCCACCTGGTAGATTATTATAATCATCGTAGTGAGTAATACTTAAAAGTTCATAGTTACTTGTGGTAGATGGATAAGAATTAGATAAAGAAGCATTGTTCCAATGAATGGCGATTGGGTTTACGTCTGACCAAAGACCAGTTTCAACAGGTCGGTTATAAATATCATATTTGGTCACTAGCCATTTTGCACCACCTGCTGAAGCCCTGAGATTCGCATCCTGCGTCATAACAAGCCGGTCACGGCCATCATAGACTAAGAACACTTCCTGTGCTCCGGGAATTTTTTTAATAATCATTTTACCCTGCAAATCGTATTCATACCTGAAAACTTGTTCTGCTAGTAAAACAGGGTCATTAATCAGGTTCCAGTCGGGTATTAATTTCTCTACCCCTTTTGGTTGTATCACTGCCCGCAATTGGTTATAATCATCATAAATATAATAAGTACATATCCAACCTGGATGGCCACTTCCGGCTCCATTATCAGCGGCAGCGGTTAATTGTACTTTTTTTAATATAACCTTTCCATCCTTCGTTTTAAATTCGATGACCTGTTTATTGTGCTCATCCGCTGTTATGGTTTTATATAGCAGCCCTTGTTGATATATACCTGCGTTGCCTGTTTGAGTACCATAGGTTCCAAAAGTACCAGATACATCTGTGACAGTCCATATTCGAACCTCATCGAGCACTGTATTAACATTGTATTTAATTTTGACTGAACGACGGTCAGCTTCATTGGCCTGACCTTGGGTACCAACCCAGTTATTCCCGGGAGCAAAAGTCTCTGTAGTCCTTCCAATCGATAAATTTTCAAAATTATTTTGACTATAAAAATGCGTTTCACCCTGGCCAGTTATAGGAGAATATGGGTTCGTACTTCGATAAAATTCCTGCTGCTGTTGGAAAGGGTTAAGTTTCAACAATCCGTTATTTATTGAAGAATTATTCTCCATGTTATTTGCTCCGAATGGCAGAAATTTATGTTGCTCCCTTCCATATTGGTTATAGGTTATTACATTAACCAAATCGGTGGCTGTTCCATTGGTGGGAAAAGAGCCTTGTTTTAACACGGTCTGTATCGGTCTTCCTAAACCATCGAAGTAGGACGTTGTTTGTTTAACTTCCCTGAGAGGTTTTGAAACTAATACCACCGCACTCTGTTCAGGTGCTGTTGCTTCCCAACTACGGACATAATTCACAGTTACAACCCCGGGATATTGTGTTGGCAACACCTGAGATTGTACATGTGATAATAAAAGTACATTACAAATTAATGTAAGGGCTATCAGTTGAGTCCGTTGATATATATTACACGTATTCATTTTTTAATCCTCCAGGTTTTTTATTTTTTATACCTTATTTGTACAGGTATTACAGCCGGATTTCCATCGGGCTTTGGCCCACCTGTCAGCTTAAAGAAACATTGGCCATTAGGCTTAATATTAATCAACCAGTTTCGGGTAGGTTCTGCATATTCCACAGTTCTTTCTGCCATTGGAGAAAACGAGGCAGCTAAGGTACCTGCCAATGAAAATAAACTCCAATCCGTTTCAGCGGCGATACTTCGGGAAAAGATCACATCAAACTGAACACTATCACCCGCATGCTCTATATATTTTGTAAAGGTGCCCCAACCTTCTGCAGTGTTTTCTGTAAATGAACTGCTATCGATCATTGATAAAGTTGATGGTTGATCCGGAGAAGAAAAATGACCACTGCCAGAGCTTTCAAACGATATTAATAAAGTAGAAAACCCGGCAACAAGGAAGATAAAAATCAACCTATCCTTCTTTATAGTTTTTAGTTTCATTGTTTAAATTTTTATTTGTTATAGGACCCTGCGATTTGTACACCACTTCCAATATTAGTTGACCCACTGAGCAATTTCACGGTAATCGTACCCCAGGCTGTAATGGTAAATGACCAGGTTCTTCCTGCATGAGTTGTGGTAATGGTTCGGGTAGATGCTGGCAGAAAGGCACTTCCACTTAAAGTACCGGCCTGATAATTCTGATTAGCTACGATGGTAGTACCACTTTGCCTGTAGATAACAATTGAAAAATTAACTGTATTGGTGCCGGATAAAGCAAAGCTGGAATAAGCTGACCCCCAGCCACAACAGGGCGTAAAAGTATAGGTCGGGTAACAAACACCATTTGCATTTGCATAGGCTTGAGCACCGTATAACTCAATTTCATTGGTTGCCTTCAGGTCAGCATCGGCCTGGCTCAAAAAGGATCCATACTTATCCGCCGGAACTGTATATGGATTAGGAACATAGGCTGCGTATCCGGAGGGGCAGTCATTTTTATTATAGGTGCTGACTTTTTGAATATTGCGATAGGGAAATGAAAATACTTCCTGGTATTTATATTCAAACTGTTTTAAAATATTATTTTGCGGGTCTCGGATCCTGTCTAACCTTCCTTTATTATCATATTCGTAACTAATAGTCCTTCCCATTACATTTGTTTCAGAAATAAGATCACCATATAATGAATATCCGTAGCCAGTAACAAATGCAGCAGGCAAACTCATCCGCAGGTTACCAAGCTCTTGTTGCAATTGAGCATTTCCCTCAGGCCTGTTGATAATAGGCATGTTAACGACTGATGAAACCGATGTATAATCGGAGCCTGTTATCTTCGCTACAGGCCATCTGCCATAGAAACCCCAGAGGTAGACTTCTTTGATATCATTTTCTTTTTGCATTTCGGTAATATTGCCATAGCTGTCATAGCTGTTATATCGATACTTTGTCTGATATTGACCATTACCTCTTTTATATTGAACATTCGATAGTGCGATAAAGCTACCATTATGGAAGGATGAATAGTTATTCTTAATACTTTCAAGGAATGTGCTGTTTTTATACTTATTGGTAGTAATCGGTAATGAAATCATATTCTTGACAACCATTGCATCCATTATTGCATCCCCTGCATGGTTATACGGATAGGTATATGAAACATGACTGCTATTCCCATCACTTCCAATAATCTGCTGGTTTGTTACCAGCCCTTTTGCATCATAAGAATTAATGGTCTCCGTCATGATCTCTCTGTTACCTTCATCATAGTAGTATTCCTTTACATTACTTGGGAGAAAATAATGAGCAAAATTGTAATAGGCAGCAAGGGAGGGAAAATCGGCTGAAAGAATAGTTGCCGGATAACAGAATGTTCTGTCCATTGATACCGTACGTATAAAATTATCAGCGGTATAGCCATAACGCTGGTAACTGATCTCCTTTTTAGCCCGTAGAACAGAAGCAGTCGTATAAGTATATTCAGACAACACCTTCCCCCGTTCCAATTCCATAGAACTTACAGGCATATAAGACATCGCACTTACATTATAAAGATTGAGGGGTACCTGGTCAACATATCCATTATTATGATTGGAAAAAGTATATAATTTATAAGAACCATCCTGAAAATTTTCCCTCACCCCTGAATACCCAATATGACGACCGGATGAAGTTGACGATACAGGTACGATTGAAGAAGAGTTATATAAAACTTGGGTATTGGTATATCCGCCACCTACAGGGCCAGTAAAGTTAAAAACATATTTGGGTTTGCTTTCTAATAGACCATTAGAGTAGACATATTCTTTAAAAGTTTTATTACCCAGCCCATCATAATTCTCAATTTTTTTAATCCGTGCACCACCTACCATTGCTGTACCAGGGATTGAGTAATACCCTGAGGAGTTATAGTTAGCTACCGCATTACACTCGTGATTTTCATAATAGAATACGGATTTACCACCAGTTGGATACTTGATTTCTTTAAGCAAACCACGCAATGCCTTACCTGCAACGGGTTGTCGATAATTATACGCATCGCTGATACCGGCATAAGTTCCAGATCCGGTCCGTTGCAAAGGCTGATCATTTGAAAATCCCCAATGATCGGATATCTCAGTTAAATACGGGGCTAACACGGATGGATCATAAGTAAAACTATACGTCTGAGGGTCAACATTATTTTCCAGGGAGGTAATAACCGTATTTAGTTTTAATCGCTCACCCGAATTTTCAGTATAGTTAAAAGTTACTTGCTTTCTGGTATGTGAAGCAAAATTTGCCGGGATATGCGTAAGTATTGAACTATTGTACTTGATATCGATCCTGTCTAATTTAAGCCAGATATATTTAGAAGTATTGAGGTCACTGGTAGTAGCATTTGCTTCGGAAGGATTTCTGGAAAAATAGGGAATCCCACTTGTCATATTTAAGATATTTTGTGAAGGCAGTACTACTGCAGATATACTACCATTCTGATCTCTGAGCAGATCTATATAAGGGTTTGCATAGGCCGGATTTGTATAAGGAGCCGGAGAATTAAAATTATACTTTAATTCATTACTCTTTGATGTAACAAAATCAATATTTACATTGTCCTTTACGTAATTAATATTAGTAAGGTAAACAGGAGAAGTTATCGTGCCTGACAACCCATTATTGTATGAACCCAGTTGTCCATAGCTGCTTAAAAATCCTGTTGTCCCATCTGTCCATGTACATCCCGACTGGGTTTGATAGTAATTAAAGGAGGACTGATAAGGTCCTCTTTCATAATTCAGATTTATATCGAATCCTGATGGCGGAACGATCTTCACCAGGTACCAGCTAGTGGCAAGGGCATTGGCTAAAAAATCATTATTATCCGGATACATCCCTACAGAATACTCAATAGCGTTGTCTGTACCGAATATAAATTGCACGCCTTTGTCATCAGTGATCGTAAACTTGGTGAAGGTTGTTCGCTGTACAGAAGATCCGACAGTTCGATTCACAAAAGGCAATGCAAAATCCGAACTATTAAAAGTAACCTTCAGCGGTTTATTGCTTTGCACCTTCCAGTTCCCTAAATGATCAAGAAAAAATTTGCCGGAATAGTCAAGAAAATTAAAGCTAAAAATATCAGGCTCCCTGTCTTTTTGTATACAATTAGGCACCTGGTTAGCTGCAACCGTATGCCAGCTCGTATTATTTAGCAAATTACTGGTAAAGTAGAATCCCTTCCCCCATATCCCATAACCGTTAGGTGGACTAATACCATAGTCATTATACTCATCGGGAAGACTACGTACAGTCCTCGTTATTACGCCCCCGGCATTTAAACTCCAATTCATACCTACCCATGAAGGATGAATATCCGGTCTAAAACCACCTGCATAATAACTTAAACTGATGGGAAAAGTAAGATAATCAGTTTTGATTGTATGAATTGGGATATCAATTTGCGGTGTTCCTGTAAAATAAGATACTGGCATTTCTCCGTATACGCCAAGATTTGCTGCATTAGGTGTAGGTATAGTTGGAGAAACGGGGACAACCTGAGCATAAACTAAGCTATGCAGCACTAAAAAATAAGCCAGAATATTTTTTTTCATTTTAAAACTTTCTTTAAAAATTATAACCTATCCTGAAAATAATTGGTTGGGTCACCGGCACCTGCCGGTAACTCATAAAATCCCAGAGTAATTTGATATTCGTTTTCTTAAACAATTTCGTTTTTAGAGATATAACTTTACTGATACCGATCAATCCACTCTGCTGCCAGGCTGTAAGATCCTGCAATTGTTCAACCCGGTTAAAAGCACTCCGGTAATTCATTTCATAACCACCGCTGACCCAGAAGCTACCTTTCAATTTATAATCAACAAAACTTCTAAGCCCTACTCCTTCTGAGCTTATCTTTATTCTTTGCCAGCCCTGCCCCCATCCCATCTTGATACTACTACCTACACCAATAATGCTTTTATCATTTATTTTATAGCCAACCGATAAAGCAATATCACTGGTAACGGGGAAAAAATTATTGGCCTTTTGTGTTTGTACATTCGTTCCGTACTCTAACCTTTGGAGAAATGATTTGGTCTTTTGATTATTCGGTTTGAAATCTGGTAACTCATCATTACTACTGCTGCCGCCTGCATTAATAATTTTATTTTTTAATTCACTTAACT
Organism: Bacteroidia bacterium Ga0077558; assembly: GCA_001464625.1. Taxonomy (GTDB): domain Bacteria; phylum Bacteroidota; class Bacteroidia; order Chitinophagales; family Chitinophagaceae; genus JJ008. The sequence continues at coordinate 36,610 of LNFJ01000005.1, forward strand.
GGGATTGTGCCGCATTGATATTTTGCTGAAACTGTGCCTGTGCATTTGGCCCACCACTTGCTATCTGTTGCTGAATTAAATTATTGACCTGTGTCCTTGTTTGTAACCCAGCAAGGTTTGCCATAGTTGTTGGATCATCCGGAATACCCGGCGTCCTGAATAAACTTGCCAGCATACTATTCTTTCTAAAAAAGTCTTTCCATATTTTTGTTTTGCTTAATAGCTCCAGTGCTTTCTTCTCAATCTTCTTCGGGTCCTTTAATATCTCTTTATACTCTTTAACTTGTGTGGAATAATAATACACTTCCTTATTAATTTTTTTCAATTGCTTCACCATACCTAACTTTTCCAGGTGCACTTTCAGCTGCTCCTTTCTTTCATTGATAAATTTTTTAATTTCTTCAGCCTGTTGAAATTTATCTTTTAATGATTCTGTTTTTGCCAGAGCATCCTTTACTTTTCCGCCAATACTATTTTCGTTTAAGAATTTTAGTGAGGTAGATAGAGAATCGAGTTGAGGGATATATTGTTTTGCCTGGCTCATGATGGCTGGCTCTTTTAATTTGCCTTTTAGCCCGGCGTATTTTTCTTTTATATCAGCAAGGTTTGCTTTTACCTGCACTGAATCTTTTGTGCTAAGAAATTTTTTATAAATCTTCTCTTCCTGCTGTTGCAACTTATCCAGCACTTTCATGCTTTTGGAAGTCAGTTTGTCTTCAAGTTTCTTTGCTTTTTCACCAACTGCATTTGCATATTGCTGCGGATCAAGTTTGCCGAGGATGGTGTCAATACGGGATTGAGAATAAGAGAATGAAGTACCTAACAAGATAATGGCAATACTACCTAGTATCGCTCTGCATATACCCTTTAGGTTGTTTGGTTTTCTCATTAACAGGTCTGGGTGTTGGTTTATCAGTTCTATTTTCCTTGGCAACTGAACTATCAAATTTGCTGCACAAGGTTTTACTTTCTTAATTATTGTATTGTTAATACACAGTTCACACAATTATCCTGTTCCGTTATGATTACTAACGGCTATACCTATGCCCTTGTGCTACTACAATAACTGCACCTGAGGTTTACTATAATTTCTCTACTGTTAATTGTTACTGCAGAACCCGGCAGTAATCATCTTTATGTTTCCAAGGGGGTGTTTAAAAAGAAACCTATTTAATTATTGCTTGTCCGAATCTGAAAACGAATATGTGCTTTTATCAGATACCAAACAATACCACTTTCGTGGTATATTTCTGGCACGGTTATTTGTGTTGCGCTAAATCCCGTTTACATTTACCAAAGGGTTGTTTCTTTTTCAATAGTACCGCTTCTCTTTTATTTTATATTGCGGTTACTACGGTATTTCTATCCGTATTTACCGCAATGTGTTGCTTCTGATAAATAACTGCTACAAGTTTACAGCAGCTTATTTATTATTCCATCAGGAAAAAACGTTTTATTTTGTTTTTTTCCTGATGGCCGATTCAGTTACTTTATTTATAAGGTTACTGCTTACTTACTTGTACCTCTTACTATCGAATTCCAAAATCATACACCTTATGTGTTTGCACTGAATAGGACGTTCGTGTCAAGTAAAGGAGTTGACCCAATGATAGAGCTAAGCAGGTCAGAAGATCGCATAGCAACCAAATTGTATCTATAAAAAGTTATAATTATAACTTGTAACTTTTATCTTCAATATAAATTTTACTTCTTGAATTTATCCGAAGAACAAATTCTTACGCTAGCACCTGATGAATCATCCAAAAAATCGGGGAAGGAATTAGCGAATCCTGCCAAATGGGTAAGCAAGGGAGTCAATGAACTGGCGCTATGGGGTGAATGCCAGGGAAGCGGCAGCAAACCTTACCAGACACAAATTGATTTGGCGAACATCGCTTTTAAATGTTCTTGTCCCAGTCGCAAATTTCCCTGCAAACATGGACTCGGCTTATTGTTGTTTTATAGCCGGCATAAAAATAATTTCACTGCTGCGAATGCTCCGGCCTGGGTGACTGATTGGCTAAATAAGCGAAACGAAAAACAGGAAAAACAAGCGGAGAAAAAAGATAAACCGGTGGATGAAGTGGCGCAGGCTAAACGGCAGCAATCCCGGCAACTAAAGGTATCGGAGGGAATGGAAGAGCTGGCGACCTGGATAAAAGATATCATCCGCACAGGCATCATTTCCATTCCTGAAAAAGGATCTTCGTTCTTCGAAAATATGGCCCGCCGCATGGTAGATGCCCAGGCGCCGGGACTGGCAGCCATGGTTCGTTCATTAGGAGATATAAATTTTTTTGCGGAAGGATGGACAACCTTATTCATGGACAAACTCCTCCGGCTATTTATGGTAATAGAAGGTTTTAAGAATACCGAAACCTTACCAGAACTTCTGCAACAGGATATAAGAACGGCAATTGGTTTTACCCACAACCAGGATGAATTGAAAATACAAAAAGGGATAAGGGATACCTGGTTGGTAATAGCCAAACAAACAACAGAAGTCGATTCGGTGACCACAGAACGAAACTGGTTATACGGTACAACAAGCAACCAATATGCGTTGATATTGCAATTTATCATTCGGGGCCAGGGCGCTCAGCATATCCTTACACCCGGAATGTTCATACAGGCTGAATTAGTTTTCTTTCCTTCCGCAGCACCGTTAAGGGCGATCATCAAAGAACAAGGAACTTCGGAAGCAAACGTTGCGATCAATAAATTCGATAACTGGCAACAGGTAATGGAAACAGAAAGCCAATTGAACAGGGAACTGCCCTTCCGGAACGAAAGACCTTATATCATCCGGCAGGTAAAGCCGGTACAGTATAATAACCAATGGTGGTTGCAGGATCGCAACAGCGACATGGTTCAATACAAAGAAGAACAAAGAACGATCTGGAAATTATTAGCCATCAGTGGCGGGCAACCATTGGATATATCGGTTATCGGGAAAGAACAAATATATGAGCCAGTTGGCGTATGGCAGCAGGAGGAATATAAAATTTTATAAGATGCAGTTTTGGGATAACATCATCAATGCAGCGTTGATCGGCACCGATAAAAGAATGGTCAGTGCGGAGGAATTGCCGGCTGGGTTGGCTGAACCACTAACTATAATTAAAGGCACTGACACGACGGATAAGGAACAAAAATTTTTACAACTGGCTTCCATTGCCTTAAATTACCGGCAGTCGGGTATCGTTCCACTTAAAAAAGAAACTCCCCCCGCTCTTGCTGCACAAGAAGAAAAAAAATATTGCAATAGTGCGGCAGCACAAATTTTGAAAGATATCCTGGACGAAGAAAGTTTACCCCTGTTAAAATTATGGTTAGAAAAATGCAACGGCAATCAACAGATAGTTGATCCGGCTGCTGTCCCTGCGTTACTGGATATTGCCGCGCAACAGAAATCATTGCAAACAATAGTAGCTGCCTGTTGCGGAAAAAGAGGCGAATGGCTAAGCCACTTTAATGATGACTGGAAATTTTCCCTGGCACAATCGGCAGAAGAGATCTGGCAGACCGGTACGCTACAGCAACGGAAAGATATCTTACTCGAAATAAGAAAAGCAGATAGCAATAAAGCAAGAATATGGCTGGAACAAATATGGTCACAGGAAGATGCAAATACAAAGTTAGAATTGCTGGCAATAGTAATGCATGGGATCAGTGAAGGGGATATTCCCTTCCTGGAAAATGTAGCAACGGAAAAAAGTAAAAAATTAAAAGAAGCCGCACAAAAATTACTAAAATTAATTCCGGGATCAGCCATCATTCAACAGTACCAGGAAATGATCCGGCAAACTGTTACAATTACGAAGAAAAAAGCCATGCTGGGTTTAAGCAGTAAGAATGTGTTGGAATTCAATTTACCCGAATCAATTCCTGAAGCAATTTTCAAATCAGGCATTGAGAAATTGGCAGGTATTGGAGCACAAAAAAATAGTACGGATAATGAATTTATTTTGTACCAGCTTAGCAGCTTTATTCCACCTCCATTTTGGGAAACGCACCTGAATGCTTCGCCTGCTGAAGTGATAGAACTTTTCAAGGCCACCACTGAAGGAGAGAAATTAATTCCGGCAATAGGAATGGCGGCTGGCAGATTCCGCACCGTTGATTGGGCAACACTTTTCACCAATGATCCCGGCCATTTCTATATGGACCTGGTAAGTTTATTACCAAAACCAGCAAGAGAAAAATATTTACTCCAACAAATTAAACAGGTCGAAGCAGCAGAGTCAGTGATCAGTCTTGCGGTGCAGGAAGAAACCGAATGGAGTCATGATCTTGCATTGGCTATTGTAAAACATACATCAAAAAATCCGTACAACTATAACCGGTCTTTTTATAATCAGCATATCCGCTTGTTACCGGAAACTATGATCAACGATCTGGAACAACTGGCACCTACGGAAGAGCATCTGCAAACAATGTGGATGAACATTTCGGAGTATATAAAAAAAATAATGGAATTAAAAATGCAAACTGAAAAAGCATTCAACTTAAATAAATAATTATGTCACAAACCTTACGCCAGCATGCCGAACAATTATTTGCACAGGAACTCGAAGAGTTGCAAAAACAGGATGATGATAAAAGACCAGCCAACTGGAAATTATCACCACAATCGGTAGTGCAATATCTAATGGGAGGAAAATTAAAAAATGGATTCGAAATTTCTCCCAAGTACATTGGCAATAAACGACTGATGGAAATTGCTGTGGCCACATTGACAACAGACAGGGCATTGTTGTTATATGGATTACCCGGTACGGCCAAGAGTTGGGTGAGCGAACACTTAGCGGCTGCGATCAGCGGCGACTCTACCCTCATAGTTCAGGGAACTGCAGGTACCGGTGAAGATTCGATCCGTTATGGATGGAACTATGCAAGATTATTAGCCGAAGGTCCTTCATTAAATGCATTGGTAGAAACACCCATCATGCGGGCCATGAAAGAGGGATGTATCGCAAGGATAGAAGAATTGACCCGCATCGGTGCAGATGTACAGGATGCGCTCATTACTATTCTATCGGAGAAATCATTACCGATACCTGAATTAAATACAGAAGTGCAGGCCGTTAAAGGTTTTAATATAATTGCGACGGCCAATAACCGGGATAAAGGCGTGAATGAATTGTCCAGTGCATTAAAGCGCAGGTTCAACACCGTTATACTTCCCGTCCCCGATTCGATGGATGAAGAAATTGATATTGTACGCCGCCGCGTGGAAAGTTTTGAAAAAATTATGGAACTGCCTGCAGAAAAACCAGCATTGGAAGATATACGCCGCATCGTTACCATCTTCAGAGAATTAAGGAACGGGGTCACGCTGGATGGAAAAACTAAGATAAAAGTGCCCAGCGGAACATTGAGTACAGCCGAAGCCATTTCCGTTGTCAATAATGGATTAGCGATGGCCGCTTATTTTGGTGACGGACAATTAAAAGCCAATGATCTGGCCGCCGGTATTCTCGGGGCAGTGATCAAAGACCCGGTTCAGGATAAACTGGTATGGCAGGAATACCTGGAGACCGTGGTGAAGCCTAGAGATGAATGGAAAGATGTATATAGGGCTTGCAGGGATATGAGTGCATAAATTTAATGATCAAATGAATGTAGATTATTCAGGATGGCAGTACATATTTTAGGCATACGGCATCATGGACCAGGTTCTGCAAGAAACGTAAAAGATTTCCTGGAGCAACTTCAACCTGATATAGTATTGGTGGAAGGTCCACCAGAAGCTGATGATATATTGCAATGGGCATCAAATGTCGAATTAAAACCACCGGTTGCTATTCTTTGTTATCAACCCGATGATCCGCAGCGGTCTTATTTCTATCCCTTTGCAGAATTTTCCCCGGAATGGCAGGCGATTAAATATGCACGCCGGAAAAATATCCATGTTCGCTTTATGGATCTGCCCATCAGCCATCAATTTGCGATAGAACAGGAAGAGAAAAAAGAGAAAGATAATGCTGCGGAAGGACCAGCAGCGATCAATAATTATAGTAGTAGCACTACTGAAGAAAAAGAAAACGAGGAGATTGAAATGCATATAGACCCCATGAGCCACCTGGCAGCAGCGGCCGGATATGAGGATGGAGAAAAATGGTGGGAACATATGTTCGAACACCGCCATAATAATGAAGAAGTTTTCACAGCCGTACAGGAAGCGATGCAGGAATTGCGCGAACATTTTCCAAAAAAAGATAACCGGCTGGAACAATTACGGGAAGCACATATGCGAAAAATAATTCGCCAGGCTGAAAAAGAAATGTATTCGAACATTGCGGTGATATGCGGTGCATGGCATGCTCCTGCCCTGCTCAATATGCCCGTGCAAAAAGATAATGAATCATTGAAGGGATTGGCAAAAGTGAAGGTGGAATGTACCTGGATACCCTGGACCTATAACCGGCTTAGTTTCTATAGCGGGTATGGTGCGGGGATAGCTTCACCGGGATGGTATCATCATATCTGGAAACATCCAACCGATGATGGCACGTTGTGGATGGCGAAAGTGGCAAAATTATTTCGCGGGCAACAAATGGATACTTCTGTGGCACATGTAATAGAAGCAGTGCGCCTCGCAGGATCTTTAGCGGCATTAAGACATTTATCAAAAGCAGGTTTGGAAGAATTGAATGAAGCAACCCTTAGTGTATTATGCAATGGTGAAACGGTAATGATGGGATTGGTGCAGCAGGCACTAATTGTGAGCGACAGGATCGGGGAAGTCCCGGTTGATATTCCCAAACCACCCTTACAAGTAGATATAGAGAGAACACAAAAAAAATTAAGACTTCCTGCAACAGCCGATTGGAAAGATTATACATTGGACCTGCGAAAAGAAAACGACCTGGAACGAAGTATCTTTTTGCATCGGGTACAATTGCTGGATATTAAATGGGGAGAAAGAGAAAACGTTGCAGGCAAAGGAACATTTAAAGAACAATGGCGTTTGCAATGGGACCCTGCATCGTCCATTGACATTATTGAAAAAGGAAGGTATGGCAATACAACGGATATAGCAGCCACTAGATATATTACAGAACTTGCCCGCAAAGCTGCAACACTGCGGGTTGTTTGTGAACTATTAGAAAAATGCATACCAGCTGAATTACCGGATGCCATAGAAATATTGATTCAGCAGATCAATAACCTGGCCGCTGCCAGTGGTGATGTAATACAACTCATGGAAGTAATTCCAAACCTGGTCAATGTTTCCCGCTATGGTAATGTAAGAAAAACAGATGCTGAATTGGTATTGGGTATCATCAATAGCATGATCACCCGTATCTGCATCAGTCTGCCGGCAGCTTCCACTGGTATTGATGAGGAAGCAGCTGAGCAATTGCTGGATCTTTTTTTCAGTATGAATGATGCGGTGAATGTGTTGCAGGAGGAAGATATAACCGGGCAATGGCAACAAACTTTATTGGCAATTGCTACTGGTAAATTCAGTGCCCCGGTAATAGCAGGGTATTCGAATCGCTTATTAGCAGATTATAAATTATTGATGGGAGATGAATTGGTGAATGCATTTTATTATGCCATGTCATCAGCTTCCGCGCCAGCTTTGGCTGCGGCATGGCTCGAAGGATTTTTAAAAGGAAGCGGAACTTTATTATTATTGGATAATGCTATCTGGTCGATCATTAATGATTGGGTGAAGCAATTGGATGAAGATACATTTAAACAGGTGTTACCATTATTAAGAAGAACCTTTTCTAATTTCTCTACCGCAGAAAGAAGAAGACTCGGAGAGAAAGTAAAAACGGGTGGCGTTGCAATTTTAGTTAAAACAGAAATTGGTTTTGATGAAGAGCGGGCAAAGACAGGGATACCGGTCATGCTGCAATTATTAGGGCTCAAAAAAAGTTAAATGGAAAACGAAGAACAGATACGTAAATGGCGGATGATCCTCGGAGGTCAGCAAAATGATGGAACAGGATTTTCATTGTCAGGTATGGACCTGCAAATGGATAAAGCCATGGAAGCACTGTATGATAGTGATCGTAAAGGTGGCCTTGGCCCATCATCACCCAATGTAAGCCGCTGGCTGGGCGATATACGTTCTTTTTTCCCGAATACAGTGGTGCAGGTAATGCAGAAAGATGCACTAAAAAGATTGAACCTGACAGAAATGTTGTTTGAAAAGGAGATGCTCGAAAATATAGAAGCAGATGTGCATCTTGTAGCAACATTAATGACCTTAAGCCGTGTAATACCGGATAAAACAAAAGATACCGCGAGACAGGTCGTTAAAAAAGTAGTAGATGAATTGATAAAGAAATTGGCACAACCTACACAACAAGCCATCATGGGAAGTTTGAACAGGAGTACGCGCAACCGACGTCCAAAACATAATGAAATAAACTGGCATGCGACCATTCAAAAAAACCTGAAGCATTATCAACCCGATTATAAAACCATTATACCCGAAACAAGAATTGGTTATGGAAGAAAAAGATCTTCGTTAAAGGATGTAGTACTTTGTTTGGATCAAAGCGGATCCATGGGAACATCGGTTGTGTATTCCGGCATCTTCGGTTCCGTGATGGCCTCCTTACCGGCCATAAAAACAAAGATGGTTGTTTTTGATACCGCGGTTGCTGATCTCACCGAGGAATTAACGGATCCTGTAGAATTATTATTCGGGGTGCAATTAGGTGGTGGTACAGATATCAATGCAGCACTCACCTACTGCCAGCAAATTATTACCAAACCATTGGACACGGTACTCGTTTTAATAACGGATCTATATGAAGGTGGTGATGAAGCGATGATGCGCAAACGGGCGATCGAGTTAACAACGGCCGGAGTACAGGTGATCGTATTGTTAGCGTTGAATGATGAGGGGGCACCCATGTACGATCATGGCAATGCACAATTCTTTTCCAACTTAGGCATTCCTGTCTTCGCCTGTACACCCGATAAATTTCCTGATCTGATGGCCGCCGCATTAAGTAAGCAGGATATTAGTTTGTGGGCGGCAAAAGAAGATTTGACATTGAAGAAATAAGTTCGGTATAACGCTGATCGGATCTTCAACATCCTCCCGCACTGGGTATGGCATAAATTACATTGCCGGAGACAGATAAATGGAAGACCTTTCCTTCAATAGAAGGAAGTAACAGTGTCCATGTTTTTCCTTTGTTGGATGACCGGTAAATGCCGTTGGGATGACCACAATAAAAATGACCACCCACCTGTATAATCGAGGTGATATTCATGCTAGGTGGAAGACCGTCATCGATGGCCTGCCAGGTTTTACCACTGTCGTAGGAAGCTCGCACTCTCCTGGTTTTAGACCTTGTATTGAATGTGATAGCAGCGAATCCACCATCGATGGGTGATATACCGATGCCCACACCGCCTTATTATCCCATTAACGCTGTTCGCCATCAGCACACCGTTTGACTCCACCATTTTCCAAACACCACGGGTAACTTCTTTCCAGTTTTTCCCATTGTCAGCGGATCTGAAAAGGCCGCGGCCACGATCGCAAACGATGAAAACAGTGCCAGCTTCAGTTTCAAAGATGTCGATGATCCCCTTCAACTTAAAATCCTCATATATTGGCGACCATTCAACCGATCCATTTTTTTGTTGCCTGAATTGACCCAGGTGGTAATTGTAGGCAAACATCCCGGACCTGCCAGGGGCAATGTTGCTATGTTCGTCAGGGAAAATTTCCTTCTCCCAAAAAGGCGCAACGTTGTTGGGTTTATTGTGATAGATATAATTGCCAGTACGTAAATAGAACCCACGATCATTTACAAATAGGTTACCCTCCAGCTTATCACCGGGTAGTCCTTCACTAATGTCTTGCCAGCTTTGTCCGCCATCAGTAGATTTTAAAACCATGGTTGAAACTCCCGGTTTATGTGTAGTTGGTTTTTGCTCACCATCCGTGACGGGATATACAAAGGCGAATAACAAAAGGAGCAAAACCGCAAGGCTAAAGATTTTCATGGCTATACTTTATTCGGTGAAACAATGAAGTAAAGTTATCGGGCGTCAGCTATCGGAAAGCTTTTTAATAGTAAATAAGTGTAAAGGAAGCGTAAAACGTTTGTAAACAACCGGGAGCTGGGCTTTAATAGATTATTTTTGTAGGTATGAAGCGATTTATTCTGTTCGGATCTTCAATCCTGATAATTGCATCGTTGATTTCCGGGGTAGCATTTATCAGTAAAAAGAAGGAGTTCCCGGAG
>LNFJ01000006.1 GCA_001464625.1 Bacteroidia bacterium Ga0077558
CAAGTTGCAACCGATAACGGAGCTCCAGAAGGTACTTACACAACAGTGGTTCAATTTGTAGTGGATAAAGAAGGAAACATTAGTGATGTAAAAGCATTAACTAACCATGGTTATGGCATGGAGCAAGAAGCCGTAAGGGTAATTAAAAAAGGACCTAAATGGACTCCTGCTGTACAAAACGGTCGCCAGGTAAAAGCTTTCCGTAAGCAGCCAATCACTTTCCAGGTGCAAAGCGAATAATTTTAAATAATAGAATTTTATAAATCCTCTTCTGCAAAGGAGAGGATTTTTTTTGCGATTTAATTTGTAAATAATGCCGCACACAATTCGCCTGCGAAACACCGTAATTGATTTATTTTTGAAACATGTTGAATTCTCTTTCAGGTTGGGATGATACCATAGTAGCATTGGCTACGCCGCCGGGTGTAGGAGCTATTGGGGTAATACGATTGAGCGGAAAAATGGCTTTATCAATTGCGAATAATTTATTTTCTACAAAAGATTTATCGCAGCAAACATCGCATACTATTCATGTAGGGTATTTAAAAGAAAATGACAAACTGCTGGATGAGGCGGTGGTATCCATTTTTAAAACACCGAAATCATATACAGGCGAAGATGTGATAGAAATTGGTTGTCATGGTTCTCCCTATATTCAACAGCAAATAATAGATGCTTGTATAAGACAAGGCGCAAGGCTGGCTAAGCCGGGAGAATTTACACAACGGGCCTTTTTAAATGGTAAACTTGATCTTACACAGGCAGAAGCAGTGGCCGATCTCATCGCTTCTAATACTGCGGCATCCCAAAAGTCAGCACTACACACTATGCGGGGTGGGTTTTCAGATAATCTAAAAGTCTTACGGGACAGACTAATTACGTTTTCTGCATTAATAGAATTAGAGTTAGATTTTTCGCAAGAGGATGTGGAGTTTGCAGATAGAAAAAAGTTTTATGAATTGATTGATGAACTCACCAAGTCTACAAAGCAATTGACAGACTCTTTTCAATTGGGGAATGTGATTAAGAATGGAGTAAGTGTAGCAATTATTGGAAAACCTAATGCGGGAAAATCTACTTTACTAAATAGTTTGTTGAATGAGAACAGAGCTATCGTTAGCGATATTGCCGGTACTACACGAGATACGATTGAAGAAATAATTAATATAGATGGAATACTTTTTCGATTAATTGATACAGCAGGTATCCGTCAGCATTCCAGCGATAGTATTGAAAGTGCAGGTATAGAAAGAAGTTTTGAAAAGATGAACCAGGCAGACCTTGTTTTATATCTTTTTGATGCGGCGGAACCTAAGTTAGCTATAGAAAGCCTCAAATCAGAACTTGACAACAAGCAACTTAAATACCTGTTGGTTGCAAATAAAATTGATGAAGCTGGCGACGAAGAGTCACGAAAGCGATTCGGTGATTTTAGTAATGTCGTATTTATTTCCGCAAAGAAAAACTTGCATACAGAAGTATTAAAAGAACGAATGGTAGATACCGTATTACAAGGCCAGGTAAATACGGAAAGCACAATTGTTACAAATACCCGTCATTACCATGCATTAAAAGAGGTGGAAAAATCTTTAATCGATATAAAAAATGGATTAAATGATAATCTATCTGGCGATTTACTTGCATTGGATATTCGCCGGTGTTTGCATTATCTCGGGGAAATAACCGGGGAAATAACTAATGATGATCAATTGGATTACATCTTCAGTAAGTTCTGTATCGGAAAGTAATCATCCTTCCTTTGTTTCGTAAATGCTTGTTATTGTTGACTTTCATGCAAATATTTTTCTTTTATTTGTTGCCTATCTCCACTTTATTAGTTATATTTGTTGCCTGAGTGTTGCCCATTTCTGTTGCCCACAATACCGGGCAACAGAAAATAGAAATAATGCTACATACAGCTACAACCTGCAACAATCAGCTACAACAGGCAACAATGAGCAGTAACATTCGAATTGAGAAAACATGTGAGGTTTGCGGTAATAAGTACATCGCAAAAAAGACTGTTACACGTTCTTGTTCCCTCACCTGTGCCAGGTTGCTTTACAAGCGTACCAAGCGAAACGAAAAAATCGAAGCAGCTATTAAAAAGGAAGTTGAAGTAAAACCTTTCAACCCCAACATTTCACAAAAAGAATTTCTCACTATTGATGAAGCCTGTCAGCTGATCAATGCCAGCCGCTGGACCCTTTACCGCCTTATTGATAAAGGCCAGCTTAAAGCCGGTAAAGTGGGCCGCAATACCCGTATCCCAAGAACTGCAATTAATGAACTTTTCAAACTGACTGAAGTATGAACGTAACATTAAGACAAAGAAAGAAGGGGAATAAAATCAGCCTCTATCTTGATTATTACACCGATGGAAAAAGAGAGTATGAATATTTGAATTTATACCTCACCCCGGAGCCAGAGAAAGGCAAGCTCACTAAAGAGCAGAAAGACGATAACCGTAAAAAGCTGTCGATGGCTGAAGCCATCCGCTCAAAGCGTTTACTGGAAATCAAAAACGAAGAGTACGGTTTCCGGGATACTGATAAAGTAAAAGGTAGTTTCCTCAGCTACTTTGAGCAGCTAACAGAAAAGCGGAGAAACAGCCAGGGTAATTATGGCAATTGGGATAGTGTGTTAAAGCACTTGCAGAAGTTTGCGCCCAATGGCGTTTCATTTAAAGAAGTAGATAAAAGATGGTTGGAGAAGTTCAAAGACTATTTGCAGAATGATGCAAAAAGCAAAAATCAAAAGTTGCTATCTCAAAACTCACAATCTTCTTATTTCGGCAAGTTAACAGCAGCTTTAAAAGAAGCAGTCAAAGATGGCATATTGCAAACCAATCCTGCCGCCCAGGTGGAAGGAGTTAAACCCGATGATCCAAGCAGGGAGTTCTTAACCCTAGAAGAGTTACAGGCAGCAGCCAATGTACCCTGTGAAATGCCGATATTGAAAAGTGCTTTCATCTTTTCAGCACTCACTGGCTTGCGATGGTCTGATATAGAAAAGCTGGTATGGTCAGAAGTACAACATTCGGAGCAGTCAGGTTATTACATTCGTTTTCGTCAGAAGAAAACAAAAGGCGCTGAAACGCTTCCAATATCCGAACAGGCATTTCAACTATTGGGTACAAGAAAGCAAGCGGATAGTAAAGTATTTGAAGGATTGTATTACAGTGCCTGGCATAACCTCAAGCTGAGAGAATGGGTAATGAAGGCAGGTATTACAAAGCACATCACTTTTCACTGTGCACGTCATACCTATGCTACGTTACAAATTACATTGGGTACAGATATTTATACAGTATCAAAATTGTTAGGCCACCGGCATTTAAAAACAACCGAAATTTATGCTAAAGTAATTGACCATAAAAAACAGGAGGCGGCAAACAAAATCAAATTAGAAATGTAATTGTGGCAATAAAAATCTTACATAGCATTATTCATAAAGAACTCATGCCCTGGCGCAGGGACTTTCCTGCCCAGAAATTACTTGCTGAAAATATAAAGAAGGCTGGCACTAAGGAACCTGTCAGCGAAAAGGAAATAGTGCAACAAATAAAATCATTACTCTCCAATCATACAGAGTTGGCTACATGGTTAGACAAGAAGCCACAAGCCACAGATAAGACACTGGTACAATTGTATTGCAGCATCAGCCTTCCAGCCTTCACCGATACTAACACCAAATTTTATTCATTGGTAATCAGTAAGGAATGTTTCCGGGTATTCAATGAATTTCTAATCCGTTCAAAGAAATGGACCAATCCAACAGACAGTAACTATCATACAACCATTCTGCTGAAGAATATAAAAACCCTCATCAGTCAAACAATTAAGGAGATAAAGGAAAGAGGATTTGAGGAAACGACTGATAATTCTGCAAATCATGTTTCATTTACATTGCACTATCTGAAGCTCAGTTTGCTGTCTCTCTATTTCAGCATACAGGAGATAACTAAGGATAGCCTGGAGCAGGTAATAACTTTGGAAAACCTTTATTTACTCGATTTGAACCAACACATTTCCACTTTGCCGGTATTAGTTTATCACAATGATGGACAGAATGAGCCAGGTGAATATAAGGGCAAGCAGGAGAAACTTTCATTTGGGTTTAAATATGAACCCGACAAGTTGCAGCCCGTATTAAATCAATTATGTTTTAAGTTGCAATTCCTAAATGAAGATGTTTCAAATGTGGATGAATTACTGAAACTATTCACAAGCAAGAATATCCTTCCCGGTTCCACCAAAATTCAATTAGGTTGTGAAACCCGTGTGTTTCGTTACATCATTGATAAACTGCAGCCCCATTTCAATGAATTGACCTTTGCCAATATTGAAAAGGCAGGTCTCTTTTACTCCAAGAAAGACACTCCCATAACCGCCAATAATCTTTCGGCCAGTAACAAACGTGGAGAGCCGAAGGAAAAGGAAACCATTGATAAAATCATTAAGCAACTGCAATAAAAAATATTAAGAACATTAAGAAAAGTGATTCATGTCTTAATATCTTAACCTTTCCCAGTTTTCATCTTTAGAAGTTTGCCTCATAATCAAAATGATTTTACAATGGCAAACGAAAATTTAATCCTCGACAAGCTCACCGAAATAGCAAGCAAGCTGGATGAGCAAAACCTTTTGCAAAAAACAGTGCTCAACTTCAATGAGGCATGTAAATACCTCGATGTTAGCCCTTCTCATCTTTATAAGTTGACCAGCACGAAACAGATCCCTCATTTCTGTCCGCAAGGAAAGAAACTATACTTCAAACGGGAAGAGCTGGACACCTGGTTGCAACGTAACCGGCAATCTGCCGCTGATGAAATAGATCAGTTGGCAACGGACTATGTGATCCGCAACAAAAGAAAGTAACCACTCATTGAACTGAACAAAAGAACTGAAGAATGGCAGCATGTACCTTATTTAGGAATTTTTCAATTCCGGTTGAGAATGTTTCACTAATCATTCTTTCCAACTGGATTGCATCAGATAAATACAAAGCCCAGGTTGAAGAAATCCGGGACCTGATTGCACAGAGTAAAACTGAAGAAGCACAGGCAAAGAAGCAGCAACTTTCGGCCTTCACACCTTCGGCAACCTTCAGCGAAAAAAGATTGCTGCTAAACATGGAACAATACAGCGGCTTTGTTCATCTCGATTTTGACAAGCTGACATCAGAGCAATTAAATGCAGCCTTTCAAATTATTGCTGCAATCCCTTACACATTTCTTTGTTTTATTAGCCCCAGCGGCAATGGTCTGAAAGTTTTTATTGAGATAAACACTGAGGCAGAGCATCATGACACTGCTTACTTACAGGTAATGCAGTATTATGAAAATGCAACCGGCTTAAAAGCCGATGAAAAATGCAAAGACATTACCAGGCTTTGCTTTGTAAGCCATGACCCGCAGTTGTATAAAAATATTTACAGTGAAAAGTTTCCTGTAAGAGATATATCCGTTCAAACAAAGCCGGTCCCGGTAGTTACCATGCAGGAAAAAAAATATGTGAGTGCTGCATCGGATGAATACCTGTTAATCTTTCAACAACAAATCTTATTCACTAACCAAAAATCAGAATACACTCATGGAAACCGTAACAATTATATTTACCTGCTTGCTTCTAATTGCAACAGAGCTGGTTTGTCGCAATCCGATACTGAAATTCTATGTAAAGAGCATTTTGATTTATCTGAAAGAGAAATTAAAGATTCCATAAACAGCGCCTACAAACACCATGCAAACGAATTTGCTAAATATCCTAAATCACTACAACAGGAAGAAGCAAATACAACCACTGAAACAGAAATACAGGCAATGCCAACCCTGCCGGATGAAATATTTCCTTTGCTTCCCGATTTCCTGCAACGCATTGTACAGATAGCAGCTTCAAAAGAAGAGAGAGACATTTTATTACTCGGCTCCATTGTTGCATTGAGTTCCTGTCTGCCTAATCTTATTGGCTACTACGATGATAAAAAGGTAAATGCCAATCTCTTTCTGTTTATCACCGCCCAGGCATCAGCAGGTAAAGGAAGACTGATTCATTGCAGACAGTTGGTGAATCCCATTCACAAAGCAATGAGAGAGCAGGCAGCATTACTAAAAAAAGAATATGATGCACAGTTGCTGGAGTATAACAGTAACAAAGGCAAAGATGCCAATATTGAAAAGCCCACCAAACCACCAGAGAAAATGTTATTCATCCCAGCCAATAACAGCAGCACAGGGTTTTTTCAATTACTGAATGACAGCGGTGGCAGGGGATTTATTTTTGAAACGGAAGGTGATACGATGGCTCAATCTTTCAAAAGTGATTATGGCAATTACAGTCATGGCTTTCGCAATGCGTTTCAGCATGAACCTATCAGTTATTATCGAAGAACAGACAGAGAGTTGGTTGAGATTGAGCGGCCTTGCCTTTCGGCTTTGCTTTCAGGCACACCTAAACAGGTAGGCACATTAATACCCAATGCAGAAAATGGTTTGTTCAGCCGTTTCATGTTTTATGTAATGAACATAAAACCTGTTTGGAAAGATGTATTTGCCAGCAATACAGAACATGGCCTTGATGATTACTTCGCTGATTTAGCAACTGAATTTTATACTTTGTATCAGGCACTCAATAACAATCCTGAAATTGTTTTTACTCTTAGCGATAAACAAAAACAAAACTTCAATAAGTTCTTTGGGGAATTGCAAAACTTATACATCAGCCTCAAAGGGCTTGACTATATCGGCACGGTACGTCGGTCCGGCCTCATTGCTTTTCGGATGATGATGGTTTGCTCAGTGCTGCGGATTCTGGAAACAGGTGATGTCTCCAATCAAATCAATTGCGAGGATGCAGACTATAATAACACGATCCAGATAGTAAAACTGCTGGTAAACCATGCCGCAAAAGTCTATTCCGATTTGCCAGAAGAGCCAATCAAATCAAAACCCAAAAGTCGCAAAGAACGGTTTCACTATGCTTTGCCTTACCGCTTCAATCGTCAGGGTTATTTGGCAGAAGCTCTCAAATTGGGTATTCCTGATAAAACCGCTCAGGGTTATATCACCGACTTTGTAAAAGCCGGTGTACTGGATAAAGACGGTCAGGACATGTATATCAATCCCAATGCAAAGTCTTCCAATCCTGAAACCCCCGATTCTAAGGATTCTCAGGAAGTTCAGGAAGCCTGATAACTCCCTCTCCTTCAGGAAAGGACCGGGGTCAGTTTCCTCAAATCCTTAACTTCCTCATTTTCCTCAATTACCACTTTGGGGTATTTTCTTTTCTTTTGTTATTCTTATATTTGTCAATACTTGACAAGTCAGTAATTAAATACTGACGAATAGTTTTTGGTTTAAGGCTTTCACTTTTTAAAAATTTAAGAACAGTGGCAAACCAATTTGGTGACCGGATAAGGCAACTCCGGGAAAAGGAAAATTTATTATTAAGACAAGTTGCCCCGCAGTTAGAAATGGATACACCCATGCTGAGTAAAATTGAAAGGGGCGAACGATTCGCCAAGCGGGAGCAGGTAACACAATTGAGCAAAATCTTCAACGTGCCGGAAGATGATTTGCTTTCGTTATGGCTGGCCGATAAAGTGTATGATGTTGTTAAGGATGAAGATGTAGCATTTAAGGCATTATCAGCTACTGAAGAAGAGTTGAAGATTAATCCAAATCGAAAGAAACCTCCAAGATAGATGTCATATAAGAAAACGACCATAGAAAAACTTTGGAAGATAAAAGGCTTCACTCCCAACGATAGTCAGCGGGAGGCAATACTGCATACTGACGGTCCGCTTTTCCTTACAGCAGGACCGGGTTCTGGAAAAACAAGGGTGCTGCTTTGGCGTACTCTCAATCTCCTGGTGTTTCATGATGTAAAGCCCGAAGAAATTTTCCTTTCAACATTTACGGAGAAAGCTTCACTGCAACTAAAAGACGGGCTCCGTACTTTGTTGGGCATTGTTACCAATGAAACCGGACGTCCTTTTGATATTTCAAAAATGTCTCTTGGTACAGTCCATTCTATCTGCCAGTCATTGATAACTGACAGACGCTTTTCTCAGGGTGGTTCAAGAAAACATGCGCCTATATTGATGGATGCTCTTTCACAATATTTTAAAATCTACAATAAAAAATTTTGGGAAGAACTATGGACCGCAGGCGGTTTCAAAGATGAAGAATCAGCACACAATGCAATCACCAAGTATTTAGTAGATAAGGAAATAAACTCACGGCATGTTGCAGTAACAGAATGCATGGGTTTATTTAACCGATTCTCAGAAGAACACATAAACCCTGATTCCATTAAAACAAGTGACGCCAGTCTGAAAGCATTGGTTAAAATGTATCAGCACTACATCAATTCGTTGCAGATAAATGCTTACACCAAAGAAGTAGATTTTTCATTGCTACAGCAAGATGCATTCACAACCGTCGAGAGCTTTCCAAACTCCGGAAAAGTTTTTAAGCATTTGATAATTGATGAGTACCAGGACACCAATGCTATTCAGGAAAAATTGTACTTCTCTTTAGCCAAAGGCTCTAAAAATATTTGCGTTGTAGGTGATGATGATCAAGCCTTGTATCGGTTTCGGGGTGCAACAGTAGAAAACCTTGTTGAATTTGAAAACAGGTGTAAGCAAAGCCTTGGAGTAAAACCCAAACGTATTGACCTTGATATAAATTATCGTTCACGGAAAAACATTGTTGATCTCTATACTCACTTTATCGTTCAAACAGACTGGAAAAATCCGAAAAAGAAAGGGAGCCATTTCCGGGTACATGATAAAGTTATCAAAGCACACAGTAGTGATGTAAAACCATCTGTAGTGGTTTCTGCAAAGGATAAAGCTGAAAATGTATATGCTGAAATAGCTCAGTTCGTGATGGACCTGAAACCAACCGGAAAGATTAAAGACTATAATCAATGTGCTTTTCTTTTTCCTTCCATGAAGTTCAGAGGTGCAATCAATACAAGGGTTGCTGGTTTCCAGCAAGCTTTTGAAGCATTAGGTATTCCTGTCTATGCTCCAAGAGCAGGCAGTTTTGTCGAAGTAGATGAAGCAAGGGCAATCTTCGGTTTGTTTCTGAAAATATTTGACCGCCCACATTATGGAAATACCGGCAGTCAAAACCTCATCAAATTTCGTGACTGGATGATTGGGTGTATGCGGTATGCAGATGATTTAATAAAGCAAGATAAATTACTAAAAGAGTATGTTGAAGATAGAAAGAACGATGTTGAAACCGCTTTGGCTGATTACAATATGCTCCTTGCTTTAGTCAAAAAGAAGAAATGGAATCAAAAGGATCCTTTCAAGTTTGCCATGATCAGAGATTTTGCAGAAGTGCCAAAGCTCTCACCAAAAGCAAAAAAGAATCTCACCAATTCTTATTTCAGGAAAGTCATTGAAATAAAAGAAAGAGAAAACAAACCGTACAGTATTGATTATGTCATCAATCGTACTACTTCATTGGACTGGACTGTATTGGATTTATTCTATCAACTCAATGGCTTTCGCCATTTCAGGGATATGTATTTGCTGGCAGAAGATGGTACAGATGAAGGTCCGATTTGCAACTTGGGTTTATTGTCGCAATACCTGTCCCGGTTCATGGATCAATATGGAACATTATTAACAGCTTCTTTCATGTCAGAGGAAAAGTTTGTGAGAGTTTTCTTCGCCTCTTATGTATATGCACTATATCGTTTGGGCGAAAGTGAATATGAAGATGCTGACGACCCCTTTCCAAAAGGCAGGGTTCCTTTCTTAACCATACATCAATCAAAGGGATTAGAGTTTCCTGTAGTTGTGTTGGGCGCTGTTTATAAAGGGGAGAAACCAGCCGATAAAAAAGAGGTAATTGTTCGTCATTTATTAAATAAAGAGGGTGAACCCTTAGATCGCATTTCTCATTTCGATAATATGCGAATGTTCTATGTTGGTCTTTCAAGGGCACAGAATCTTTTGGTATTGCCCCGATTCACTCATGCTTTTGCAGCAACAGATATTTTTAAAGACATTTTTGAAAACTATCCGTTACAAACTATTGCAGACATTGATTTAAAACATTTGCCTGTAGCAGAAGACGCCCAACAGGATTTAGGTAAAAGTTACAGCTATACATCCGACTATCTTCTGTACAACAAATGCCCAAGAAACTATATGATCTTCAAAAAATATGGGTTTGTACCATCCCGTTCACAAACCATGCTGTTCGGTTCATTGGTGCACCAGACGATTGAAGACCTGCATCACTTATTAATTTACGAACGTAAAAATGCTGCCGTATGATGACAGACCAGGAAATAGAGAAAAGGCTGGAAGAAATCTTTGCGCAGAACTATGAGTTGCTGAAGATGGAGGGTGGTCATGCTCTTACAGAAGCTGGTCAAAAAGATGCACTCAATCAGGTGCTTTATTATTATCGCAAACTAAAAGAAATTGCCACTAAAGTAACAGATACAGAAGTAAAGCTAACACTGCCAGATCAGAAAACACCAGAGGGCAGAAATTTTACCATTGAAGGTATTGTGGATATTGTAAGGGAAGAAGATGAAGTGTGGATGTACGATATTAAAACTCATGATCCTTTTTATGTTATGGCAAATAAGCACCTGTATGAAAAACAACTCAACGTCTATGCTTACATCTGGGAAAACCTGAGGGGTAATCCGTTGGACCATACTGCTGTAATTTCAACAGTAATACCGGATGCACTAAAGGAAGCAGAAAGTATAGGCGATACAGCCAGGGTTCAGAAAGAATTGACTAAATGGGAACCTGTAATAGAAATTCCATACAATGAAGATAATGTAAAGGATACCGTTCATGATTTTGCTTTGGTAGTTGACAATATTGAAAAGCATTGCTTCA
This sequence comes from Bacteroidia bacterium Ga0077558, assembly GCA_001464625.1. Lineage (GTDB taxonomy): Bacteria > Bacteroidota > Bacteroidia > Chitinophagales > Chitinophagaceae > JJ008. The sequence continues at coordinate 10,888 of LNFJ01000006.1, forward strand.
CGCCTCCACCGGTGAAAGTGCTGGATGAAAAAATCTATGGAACTAACAGCAAATTTGCCACCCGTATCTGCCGCAACTGTGATGCCCGTTTTTCCTGTGGCTCATACAGGGAATATGCCACTAAATTGCAGAAGGGCGGTACGATGAACTTTAAAAAATATTACGAAGATTATGGCACAGATGCAGAGCAGGAAGAATTTATTAATGCTTCTATTAACCTTGACAAAATCAACATAACACCCGAACTACCACAATAAACATTCACCAGCATATAATTTAAACATGGCAATAGAAAGAATAAAACCAGCTTTTCATTTTGAAGCAGAACGCTTAGAACAACTAAAACAAATTGCACCGGAAGCTTTTGCTGATGGCAAAATAAATTGGGAAACCTTGCAGGAGGCATTGGGTGATTATTTGGAAGAGGAAGATATAACCGCTGAACATTTTGGTCTCTTTTGGCCGGGTAAAAAAGCTGCCCGTAAAATCGCCAGTATTCCAAGTGAAGGAACCCTAATCCCCTGCCCAGGCGAAGGAATAGATGAAGAAAATACTCAAAACATTTTTATAGAAGGAGAAAATCTTGAAGTACTAAAGCTTCTTCAAAAAAGCTATCCTAGCAAAATAAAAATGATTTACATAGACCCCCCGTATAATACTGGTAATGATTTTATTTACGAGGATAATTTTACAGAAACAATCGATGAATACTTAAAAAGAACAGGCCAGTTAGATGAAGAAGCAAAACCAGTGTCTGCGAACACAAAATCAGATGGACGTTTTCATTCTAAATGGTTAAGTATGATGTATCCTCGTTTACGAGCTGCCAGAAACTTAATGAGAGAAGATGGTGTTATATTCATTTCAATTGATGATAATGAAGTTGCAAATTTAAAACTACTGATGAATGAGGTTTTTGGGGAAGAAAATTTTCAAGGTCAATTTGTTATTAACTCAACGCCTAATGCTAGAGATTATGGCCATATTGGAAAGATGCATGAGTACTGCCTTTTCTATTCTAAAAATCCTTTAGATGCAGAGACGAATTTACTTGAGGATAAAGAGAAGAACTTTAAGTATTCGGATGAAATTGGTGATTTTAATGTACATCCTCTTTATAATAGCAATGTTGCTTTTACTAATCTAAACCGACCTAATTTATATTATCCATTCTATTTAAATCTTGATAACAATATTTCAGATAATTTTTACGAGATAAGTCTATCGCAATTCAAAAATTCAAAAAAAATATTCCCTCCCAAATCAGTGAAAGATAATGTTCAATTTGTTTGGCGTTGGGGCAAAGAAAAATCACAAGGAGAGCTAAATAAGAATATAATAGGCTACTTAACTGAAGATGGCGAATATCGTATTGTACAAAAAATGCGTACCACAGAGAAGATTATTAGGTCGTTATTATTGGAAAAGGAATTTACAAGTAGAAGAGGTACGGCAGATTTGGAGAACCTTCTGGGTAAAAAAATATTTAGCTTTCCCAAACCTGTAGAATTAATTAAAACATTAATAAAAGTTGGCTCATCGGAAGGCGATATTATTTTAGATTTTTTTGCTGGATCTGGGACATTAGCTCAAGCCATTTATGAGCTTAATAAAGAGTCACAAGTAAATCGAAATTTCATAATTGTCCAAATCCCTGAGCCAATTAATGATAATGCCAATGCAATAGATGAAGGCTACGTTGTAATTACCGATGTTACAAAGGAAAGATTGTCAAAAGCAAGCAAGAAATTTGGAGATAAAAAAAATAAAATTGATACTGGCTTTAAAATCTTTAAACTTCAGCATTCAAATTTCAAAATTTGGAAGCATTATATTGGCTCGGATATTAAAGAGCTGGAATTTCAATTTGAGAAGAATACTACACCATTAGTTGATGATTGGAAATCTGAGAGCTTAGTCGCTGAAATCCTCTTGATTGAAGGGTTTCCTTTAAATAGTAAGCTTGAAGTGCTGGATCAGTATAAGAAAAATGAAGTCACAATGGTTACTTCCGATTTCTGTGAGCACAAGCTGCTGGTTTGTTTGGACAAGAAAGTGTATGCTGATACAATAAAAAGTCTTCAACTAAACGAAGATGATGTTTTCATATGTCTGGATAGTGCTATTACCGATCAGGATAAAGTAACACTTCAAGACAAGGGCTTAATCAAAACCATCTAATCTGCTATGGCAAAGAATATTAAATTAAAATTTGAGAGTAACCAGGAGCACCAGAACATTGCCGTAAACAGTGTGGTAAATCTGTTTGATGGTTTTTCACAAAACCTGATTGTAAACGAGTTCAGTTCTGATATAGCACCCAATCTTGAACCTTACTACAATCTCGAAGAAAATTGGTTATTGGACAACCTACAAGCAGTACAGGAAGCAAACAATTTACAACCCACCCTTGCATTGGATGTGGATGATGGTCCCATGCTGGATATTGATAGTTATAATACACACCGTTTTCCCTGCTTTACCGTAGAAATGGAAACCGGAACTGGTAAAACTTATGCTTATCTAAAAACAGTTTTTGAACTTAACAAACGTTATGGCTTTCGCAAATTCATTATTGTAGTGCCAAGTATTGCAATTTATGAAGGTGTTTATAAAACTATAGAGATTACCAAAGAGCATTTCAAAACATTGTATGGCAATACTACAATGAATGCTATTAAATATGACGGCCAGCAAATTGGTAAGGTGAAAGACTTTGCAGTCAATCCCTATATCAATATCATGATCATGACGATTGATGCTTTTAATAGTAAAACCAATAATCTTTACAAGCCAACAGAAAAACTACCCGGAGAGAAAAAGCCTTATCAATACTTACAGGAAACAAAGCCGATTTATATTCTGGATGAAAGCCAGAATTATTTATCATCCAAAAGCAGGGAAGCGTTAAGAACACTCAATCCGCTTTTTGCTATCAATTATTCAGCAACCCCCAAGGAAAAACCCAACCTCATCTATCGCCTCAGCCCGGTAGATGCATTCAAACTAAACCTCGTAAAGAAAATACAGGTTGAAGGTGTTACCGAGCAGCACAATCTCAATGATAAAGATTTAAGCATTTTGATTGAAGAAGTTACCAGGAACGGCAGCACCATCCAGGCAACATTGAAAGCTCATTGTATGGTAAATGGAGCCAAGCAATCGAAAACAATAACCCTCAAAAAGAACGACAACCTTTTTGACAAAACAAAGAACCCAGATTTTGATGGCTTTATTGTAGAAGATATTAACCTGAAAACCCAACAGGTAATTTTCTCCAATGGTTCCACCTTGGGGAATAATCCAACCCAGGGGATTACCCTTTCCAAAACAGAAATTTTCAGGGTGCAGATTGAACAAACCATCAAATACCATATTGAGCGGCAGAAAGCATTACGAAAGAAAGGAATAAAAGTATTGTCTCTGTTTTTCATTGATAGGGTAGATAATTATGTGCAGGATGATGGTATCATTAAGAAACAATTCGATAGTGCCTTTGAAAAATTTAAGCATTTAGATAAACATTATGCCAAGCTGGAGGCAAGACAGGTAAGAGAAGGTTATTTCGCAAAAAAGAAAAATAAGAAGAAGGAAGAAGAGTTTGTAGATACCGCCATCTTTGATAGCGAAAAAACCAAAGATGATAAAGAAGCTGAGAAACAGGCCTACGAACTTATCATGAAGAAGAAGGAAGTGTTGCTGAATTTTTCAGAAAATGTTTCATTCATTTTTGCTCACTCAGCGTTAAGAGAAGGTTGGGACAATCCGAATGTGTTTCAGATATGTACATTAAATACAACTATTTCTGAAAATCGCAAAAGACAGGAAATTGGTCGTGGCCTTCGCTTATGTGTAAACCAGGATGGAGATAGAGTACAGGAAGAAGGGGTGAATGTGCTAACAGTGATAGCCAATGAGCATTATGAAGAATATTGCAATGACCTGCAAAGAGAATATCGTGAAAGTGGTGATGTTGCACCAACCAAGCCCAGCAATGCCCGTAAAAGCGATGCAAAACGTAATGATAAAGTATTCAATTCAAAAGAGTTTAAAGCCTTTTGGGACCTGTTGGCACAAAAGACCGACTATGAAATAAAACTTGATACCAATAAACTCATTAAGGAATGTATTGCTAAACTCAACAGCCCTAAAACTACTTTCCCTGAATCTCAGATTATCATTACCAGGGGAAAGTTTGTCATAACTACTTTTCGTTTCAAGCTAAATAAGGTCTCAGTTGGCTTGGCACAAATTGACATTACAATTTCAGATACTGATGGTGGTGAAGAATCCATCAAAGGGAAATGGTACAAAGAAGGCTTTGACTTCGCCACTAAAATGAGTAAGCGGCTCTCCGGCTACAAAATTGTTGAGATTAAAGAATATAAATCTGATAGTGTGGTCCACTTCGGAAATGGAGAAAGCTTAACGTTGGAATCAGACATTCTGCACACTGACAATAAAGGCCATCAGTCTGAATCAATCACAAAGCAGGAAGCACAAACCAATTATCCTGTTTTCAATATCATTGATCGTACATGTAAAGAAACTGGCATCACAAGGCCAACCGTATTGCAAATATTTAAAGGGATGGAGGAAGATAGAAAGAAGCACATCTTTAAAAACCCGGAAGGATTTGCCAGTAAGTTTATTGAAGTAATAAAAGAACAGTTAGCAGATCATATTGCTGATGGCATAGAATATAAATTGACTGGTGAGTTACAAAGTTTCGACTTTGATGATATGTTTCCAGCCACAAAACCATTCCCACAAAAAGAGTTGATAGATGGCTCAGAAAACTCTTTGTATGATTTTGTACAAGTTGACTCTGGAGTTGAAGAACGTTTTGTAACCAACATTTTGGTAGAGGATGATGGTAGTGGCAACATTATTGGTTATTTCAAGTTTCCACCATCCTTCAAAGTTCGTATCCCCAAGATTATAAAAAACTATAACCCTGATTGGGGTATCATCAGGAAAAGAAAAGACGGTAAGACATCCATCAATCTTGTACGGGAAACAAAAGGCTCATTGATTCCGGAGCAATTACAATGGCCGAGTGAAAAAAGAAAGATTAAATGTGCAATCAAGCATTTTGAAAAGCTGGGTATAAACTACCGTCAGGTAACTTCTGACACCTTAAAATATTGGGAGAGCAATAAGCCAACAAAAGCATATCGGCTTGATTTGGAGCAGGAGGATGAAAATATTTTATATGATGAGGGTTTATAAAACAAGTCATTTAATTATGAAATAGAATTTTTAATGCAGCAAATTCAGCTAAATATCATCCCATTCACTCCTGTTGTTGATAGGCTGACTTTTGCTTTCTATGGCGAAAAGCATAAAGGGTTTGCACCCATTAAATGGGATAAATTATTTGACACATTTCCCGAAGGCAGGGAGCCCAGGCATAAGAACTATTACAGCGATTTTCAACCATCGAGGGAAGGAGCTATTGAGAAAGAAATTGTATTTACAGAGGCTATAGGCTTTTCCATTCATTACTTCCGTTACCTGGTATTGAACTATTTCAAATCAATAGAAGGGGCCATTGTATTCCCCAATTTTACAGAGGATGTTGAAGTTTGGATAGAAGATTCCAACATTCGGCATGAACTATACAGGCAGTACAACAAATTTACCATTAAAGTACAGTACAGGCAGGTTTCAGAAGGATATGAATTGGTCCTTGCATACGATGGCACATCAAAGGTCTTGAAACAAAGCATTTCCGATATTTCAGACTTTGATACAGAAAAATACAAACTCGTCAATTGCAACGGTACAATCTACAGATACGGCAAGATGCCGGATGATTTGAAGCAAAATCAGGAAACACTATTCCCCGTTCTAAGCAATCCGCTAAAGAAAGAATTTAACGTTGAACCTGATGAAATAAAAATAGAAAACCGTTACCCGAACTATTTAGACCATCTGCAATCATTCTATAGAATTTATTTAAATACACCGGCCTTTAAAAAGACTATTGGCATTTCAAAGAACGGGTTCTTTACGGTCGCCGATAACAGAGTTTATCAGACATCCGAAAACTCAAACGAACTCCAGTTTTTGGAGGGCAGGCACATCAATCCGGGTTTAGGCATGATTTTAAAAAAACCATTAAAGGCCTTTACCAAAAACCACGTTAAGCTTTTTTTTATTTATCATCACGATGATGGTGAATTTATTAAAGACACCCTTTTTGAATACATAACAAAAGGCTGGCATAAAGAGGTAGGTGGTGTAATGAAGCATTCTAAAAACTTACAGAAGTTCATTAACCAGCCATTAAGCATTGATCCAACCAAAAGAATTGTATTTGAAAATACGAACACCCTCTTTGAAGAAGTTTCAGCACAGTTAAAAAACTTTGTAGGAACACCAAATACCACATACGTTGCCATTTATATATCTCCTATTTCCAAAACTGATAAAGAGCATCCTCAGCACAGCGCCTACTATAAAATAAAAGAGCAGCTTTTACACAAGGGTATTTCATCACAGGTTATTTACAAAGACCATTTAGACAAAGAGGAATTTTATTACTTCTTACCAAATATATATGTCGCCTTATTAGCCAAAATAGGAGGCATCCCCTGGCGACTGGCCCGTGCTAAGGAAGAGGAAATAATAATTGGGATAGGTGCATTCAAACCACAGGGAGCGGCGCACCGTTTTTTAGGCAGCGCATTTTGTTTCAGCAACGAGGGTACATTTGAGGGCTTCGATTGTTTCCGGGATGATGAACCTTCCATGCTGGCCGGTTCCATCCGTGATGCTGTAGCCCGTTTTATTGAGAAGAACAAAGAGGCAAAAAGGGTTATCATACATTTCTACAAGGAAATCTCTAATAAATATGAATTACAGCCTATCTTAGTGATGCTTAAAGGTTTGGGAGAAGGAGACATACCAGTAATTGTAGTCACGATCAATAAAACCGACAGTAAAGAGCTATTAGGTTTTGACATGAAAAGTTCCGGTAAGATGCCAATGAGTGGCACTTATGTAAAAGTGGGATATAACAAATTTTTACTGTTCAATAATACCCGGTATGATATCAAGGCCGCACTAAAGCCAAGGGATTTCCATTTTCCTATAAAAGTATCCATAAGAGCGACCCGGCAAGAACTGGTAGAAGACCCTGCGGCGATAGCAGAATTAATTGACCAGGTATATCAGTTCAGCAGGATGTATTGGAAAAGTATCAGTCAGCAAAACCTACCGGTCACCACCAAGTATTCCGAAATGGTAGCTGAAATATTCCCTCATTTCGAGCATGACAGCTTGCCGGAGTTTGGGAAGGAGAATCTTTGGTTTTTGTAATAAGCAAGCCACCTTTTATGATAAAAAAGGGTATTAAAATATTATTTATTACTCTGTTTTTAACGAAACAGGGTAGTAGTCAAGGACTAGACCTTGACTCATTAGGTAATATTTGGATTATTACCGTTGACAAATCTGGCTCAATGCTTTGGAACAGTCAACAACAATACACTTTTGGAAACCGCTTTTCAATTGCTGGTAGTGTTGCTAGACGACTTATAGAAAAACCAATCTTTAAAGAAATAAATTATACTAAGGACAAGTTTATATTTTTCAATTCTGGCATTTTACAAGTTCTTGATATAAGACAACTCAAAAATCAAAGCCGTTTTGATACTTCTTTCATTCATCACACCGATGCAACCCTCCACACATTCAAAGACCAAAAGGAATTGGTTGCCCATGTTCAAAGTCAGTTAGAGAAGGGCGACTATATTTATACATATTCATTCGTTTCACAAATCCGACTCTTCTCAATAATAAAAGGGCTTGACTTTATTAAAGATAAAAACCTCACCGATAGCTTCAACCATCTTTGGCTTATCACTATAACTGATGATGCAGATCAAAATGACCAGTGGATGAACGATTACAAAACAGTGAAAAAATATGCACCACAAAGGCTTATTGATGTAAACGAACTCACTACAAGGTATCTCTATAATCCTTTCAATACAAAATCAGATATTTCTAAAAGTGGGACTTTCAATGAAAAGTATATTGACGAAAGCGAAATACCTCACATAAATTATTATGAATACAAAACATCGCAATCATCAACTGCTATTGTAGATAGCAGCATCCTATTCCTTTCCATTCAAACGGTCAAAGATTATTCGGTTAATTTAACGGCTGTAAAAAAACACTTTGACAATGATTCTCTTTTGTTTTTCTATATTGAATCAATACAAATTGATGATTCAACATATTCAGTCGGAAAATATTTTAATGATACTATTAGCATTTCGGCAAACATTAAAAATGGTCTTAATCACAATAAGATATTAGTTAACGGCTATTTTCAGGTTATCTATACTGACAGCATTTTAGGAAATCACTTTAAGAAGTATCAATTTAAACAATCAGCTACTCTTCCATCTACCTATCTTGTAAATTTTCAGAGAAGGTTAATATTTGCAATAGGCATCCTTCTGTTATTCTGGATAGGATATCTCACAATTATTTCACCGAGAAAAAAACTATTTGCGATTTATGATAATCAAGGAAAAAAATTTACAGCCAGAAAGGGTGCTAAATTCCTTGGAACTTATCAATATTGGAAAAAAGGAGAAAATTCAATTTTGAATTATGTTCTAAACAGAGAAAATAAATTGAATACGATCAGCAAAAAACAAAAAAATCTTATTGGTAGTGAACACAATCAAATTTTAGATGAAAAGATACTTTTAATAGTTAGTCCTTCTTCGCTCACAATTGATATTCAAAATTCTCCGTTTACGACTGAAAATGATATTGAAGAACATCATGAAGCAAAGGGATATAATCCGATCCTTAAATCCTTATATCAAAGAAGCAACCAATTCCGTCTATTCAAGATTGCAAAGAAATACAAAGTTAAAAACAGAAAATTCTTCGCAGGTATTTTGAAATTAACGAATATAGTTTGGAAGCGTTATTATTACATAATTACATTAAAGGAAAGTGACTTTAAAAATACTTCACTTTCTTTTTCATGCAAGAACTTTCCGAACAGAACATTTACAATTGAATTTAGTTCTGTAAAAACGGATAAACCACAGGATGAAAATTTGAGAAGAAACATTGGGTGCTTAAATGATTTTTTTTCTAATGAAGACGAATTTGCCAATGGGCTAATAACAATTCATCAATTTGATGATCATATAAGCTGGAATATTTTGCAACTTGAATATCAAAACAGCTTGCGGAAGATGTATCATCTGTTCCATTTCAAGGAAAAGATTAAAAATGGGACTTCTTTAAGTAAAGAGCAACTAAAAAGGAATGTTTTGCTTTTGCTTAAATATTCAATGAGCAGCACTGTCGGTTTTAGAAACCTTAAAACGTATATAACGACAAAGAATGAGGAGTCAATGCCCCTGCAATCTGATAAATCTGTAATGATACTTTCTACCAGTGATTTAGTTCAAGAAAATAAAAATGGTTTCCTATTTATAGAGGGTGTATTTCAAAAATTCCTTTACTTAGTGGAGGCAAAGGAAACTGAGAAAAGAAAGTATAGAAAACTTTTCTCTCCTTTTGTAAACGGATTGCAAAGCGAGATAATTACCCAAACTCCTTCAAATGGCGATTATCACATATATAGTTGTTTTGCTCCCGAGTTTGTTGAGAAAGAATTTAATATAGAATATACTGTTAGAATAGCCGATAACATTTTTTCATTTTCAACAGTAAGGGATTTGCAGTTAACTATTGACTCAAAATACAAACATCTTCATTACGCTAATCACACGATAAACCTAAACAATATTTAATATGGCAGAGTATTATTTACCAGTAAAAATAGGGCAGCGAAGGATGCATATCTGCCATTTAAGTGATCCAAATGAAAACTTTGGTTTTGAGTTTATTATTCCTATTGCCGGGAATGATATAGAGTTATTTTCATTTTCTCATGATGCCAAACTTCTTTCTAGCAAAGGTGCAAACTCTAACATTGAATTAAAAAAGAAAAATTATAAGGTTGACCACTCAGAACCCGACCAGGGAGCAATAAATATAATAATAACCTTTGGCGAGATTGGGGGCATTCGGGATACCCCATTGAAAAGCTCTGATCTTGGTATTTCTTTGGCCCGTGATTCTCACCACAATTTTGTTGCTAAAGCGACAAATGTCATTTCAGTAAAGAGGTTGAATATCACAATTCTTTATAAGGAAAAAAATAGCAACGGATTTGAGTATTCATTTGTCATACATTCTCCAAAAGAGAGTAATACAACAAAGACATACAAAGCCGCAATTGATTTTGGTTCTGAGGCATCTCAGGTTGGTTTCAAAACGCATTCAGGAAGCGACCAACCACATTTTATTCGTTTAGTTGATACACTTAAAGAATTTTATGATCAGCATAACGGAATTACTAATTTTTGGCAGGGCAAACTAAATGACTCCGACCCTGAGACAAGTCGGTTATTCAAATCAGTATTTTTCGTTTGCAAAAGCCCTGGAAGTGGATATGAGTATGATGACGTACCTAATAAATATAACGATGAAACAATACTTCAAACAATAACTCCAAATGAAACTACTTACACAGAAACCGAAGCAAATTTTTATGAATCACTATTTCTGTTACCTAACCTAAAATTAATTGAACTATTAGCTGACAGTAATTTTTTGACAGATGATATTATATTTGGATCAAGTCAGAATAATCCAAGAAATTTAGAAGGAAGAGTAAATATATTAAGCAATGAACTAATTGAAGATTTTATTCGACTTGTACTGAATAATTTGTTGTACGGGATCCTGAAAAGAATGAGAACGGAAACAAGAAGTGAAAAATACCTTCACATTACATTATTAATGCCTAATGTATATTCCCAGGAAAAAATCTATTATTTGATTCGAAATATTTACTCTGATTTTAACGAGATAATTAAAAATACGGAGTATAGCCTTTTTAAAGGTATTGAAGTTCAGGCAATGTCCGAAAGTGATGCTTCGTTCATTGGAGCCAGAAGTATAGTTAGCCCTGATAGAGCTAACAGAATTTCAAACAAAAGTTATGCAAATTATCTTGTAATTGATGCAGGTAAGGGTACGACAGATTTTTCAATAATTAAGCAGCAGGAAAGTTTTGTAAAATATGATAGTCAATTTAGAACTGGGCTTCCGGGTAGCGGGCAAATGTTAAGTTTTGCTTTTATTGAGGCCATTAATGATTTTCTCACAAATATTGATTTACTGGAACTTATCAAAAGGGAGAGCACTTTAGGGGGTATTGGTGACATTTTAGAGTTTATGGAGAATGTAGAAACATTAAAGAAGAAACATACTTCTTTCGGTGAATTGGATGATAACATTGAATTAGATAAAAGAAATGAAGCTTTCACAAGATTGTCTCAGATAAATTTATTTATTGAAACTGAGTTTATAAATAAGCAGAAACGTATTCCCGGAAGTAATGATAAAATGAACCAAAAGGTAACAGAGCTAGTTGATAAAATTGAAGAAAATATTTGCTATTCAGGAATTAGTAATTTTCATCAAATTGTTTTGGCTGGTCGTGCCTTTCGATTTGAACCTCTATTAAATGCGGTCAAAAATAGATTCGATCCTATTGTAATTGCAGAAAATAAATTCATTTTTCAGAATAGTCACTCGAAATTTATTTGCATTGAAGGTGCATTCCAGGGTGAAAATATTCATATCAATTTGAATTCTGAGTTAATTGGAAGCCCTGTAATATTAAACGAAAATGATACTCCGTTTATACCGGCCAAAAAATGGTATCAGTTTAGTTCTCCGGGTGTCGAGGAAAAATTTATCAACGAAAATTTCTTTTACAATGGAATGAAATTAAATTACGATTTGAATAACAAAAACATACGTATCGGGGCAAGGAACTACACACCAACTCCACATGCCAGAGAAGCGGCTCAAAAGTATATTCTCTTTTATACAGGGGAAGGATTCATGTTACAATGGGCAAACGGAACAAGCCTACTCTCAGCAGGTAGATTACCTCAAAGCTTTTCCGAAATGGTAAAAGAAACTTTATTTCCATTTGCGGAAATAAGTTTTAGCAATAATTCAGTAAATAATGCTAACGCACCTGAAAAAGGCAAGGAAAAACCGGTTGAAAAACTGAAAAAGAGTGAACCTAAAAAGTCAGATAGCCCAAAGAAAACAGACAGTGATGATGTTTTAGCATAATAGAAGTTCATTTAAACTATGATCAAAATGAAGAGTAAAATTGTAGCATTACTAAAGAAAATCAAATCACGATTATCAGCAAAAATAATCTGGTGGGCCACTTTACTTATACTTACTTTTTTTTGTATTAAGATAATAAGCTCCTTTTACTCATCTTCTGATGATGATAAAAAGAGTAGTACAGATTTAGCACCAACAGGTGATGCACCCCACATACTCTCACAATTATTTAGATTAAAAGAGAGCGATAATTTGTTTTCCGTAGGACTGCCACCAGTAAAAAATACTTTATGTATAAATACGAGAGATCAAAAGCTGATTTATAAAGCAACACCTGAGGATCATCAAACAGTAATCGAGTACGAAAACGGCAATTCTATTATTAAAAAAGTGGAAAAAGGTTTTGAGCCAGCTTTTGATTCTTTAATAAAAGATAAATTTCAGATCTCTGACTATTCAGCCCTTTTGGGTAAAGGAAATAATATTTCAAATGAGGAAATTACAACCATAGGTACAGCAATTGGAGCCAGTAATGATTATGTCCAAAAAGTAATTTCAAATGGAAGAAGTGATATTCGGACAATACTCTTTTCCCTTATTTATAATACAGTATTAAGCGGCCCTAGTGGGAGTATTGTTGCAAGTATAGAAAACAAAAAAATGAAAATCGTAAGCACGAAAAATTATACTATTGATATTGTTAATGAAATGGAATTAGCAGAAGTAGCTTCTAGATTGTTAACTGATCCAGATGGCGAGAAGACTAATTTTATAGAACAAGAGTACAATAAAATTCATCCAAAAGCAGAAACAAATGGCGAAGTGCTTTCAAAATCTGATTTACAAGGAAATATTAATAAGTTAGTTGGAAAGAATGTTATTCGTCTAAACTCGTCTATTCCTGTAGATTTTGCATATATTAATTTTAAAGAAGATAAATTTTATTGCGGTGATCATACTTACCGATATGACCCTAATACACTTTTTCCACGAGCAGATGCTGAATTAAATATATTATTTGGAGAGCAATTCTTAGTAAGTAATTATAATAATATTCCTCCAGAAGAAATTAGTAAAAGAATCGGAATTCCAGAACCATTAAATGGAAACTTTGATTTCCAGTCACTAATTAAAAGTAATTCGGAATTAGCTTTTAAAAACTTACTTACCTTCTTATTAAGTAATCCAGAACCACATTTTGTTGCAAATGGTAAACTCCAGTCCTTAAGCAATTTGAAGCTTGATTCAATTTTGTATGGCAAGTTTGATCTTTCTTTACTGCAAAAAGGCCTTGAAAATATATCACAAGATTATAGACCAGAAAACTCATTTGCAATTGTTAAAAAGAGTCATAATAAACTAAACATAATTTATATAACATTAATCATGCTATTTGTTTCATTCAGTGTGATGTTATATTTATTTTATAGAAAGCAAACAGCATCTGATAAAGGAGGAATAATACCAACCGACAGTATAGATGAACAACTTATAAAGCAGAAAGAGAAATACGATGCTTTGTTGATTGCAAAAAGAGGAGAGACGATAGAGGAGATTACTAAATATCTAACAAAACCAGGGAATGACTTGTATGATGAAACACAGAAGTTGAGAGAAATAAAACATAAAATGGCTTTTTATGATTCAATTGAAAAATGTAAAAACTTGACAATTGTGATTAAAACGATTGGCGAAGAAAGAAAGAGTAATGCTAAAATGCCGAAACTTCAATCTGCCAACGATATTTTTGAAGAGGCGAGCAGAGAAATCTCAAATACCGAAAAAATTACCTTTTTACTTTCTAAATTTGACGAACATTTAAGTCAGGTTACAAATGAGAAACAAGGTCTGGTTGATAAATTTCTGAATTACAAAAAGGCAAAACAAGGAAACGATAAATTAAACTCATTACTCGCAGAAAATTATCAAGGTAATTTTTATGATTATCTGAAAAATGAAATCGCAAGACTTGAAACCAATTCATCTATTGAGTCATTTGTCCGGTTTGGTTTACTTTTCAAAAGTTCGAAGGAGAATAAATTCAAATCTGAGGCCGAAATACTAAATGTATTTAGTTCTACAAATAGTTATATTGATACTTTTTACAAAAAGTGCCAGAGGATTGATGATCCAAAATTACTTGAAAGAACTGCCTTTCTATGTTGGTCATTGGAACTTGCGAATAATCTTTTGCAAATTAGAAACATTCCAATTTTGCTTGATATTGAAAAAGTAAAGCAGGACCAACTTCAGCTAATTTCAACAAGATATTTTATACATATTGCCAAGAACCAAAGCAAAACAGTGGCTGATTTTGAACTCAGTATTTTGGAAGGCAAAGAAAGAATTGCAGACTATAACAGTAAGATTGCTGATTCAATTTCTGAATTAAAAACAGATATCGAATATTCTGAAAACATTACTGTACTAAAGGAATCTATAAGAAAGATTAAAAAGTATGAATCAACTGAGCTTGTTTTGAATAAATTATATCAACACTTTATTCAAGAGTTTAATTCTAAAATTGAAAGTCTGAGATTTACAAAGGAAGATCTGAATGCTGAAGATCGTTCATGGTTATTCCAACATCTATTTAACATTGCATTTCATATTGCCGATTACACGGAATATTTTATAAAAAATGATGATGAAATGTATCATTCTAATGTACAATTCCTCAAAAATGATTTTAATTTAAGTAAAACTGAGCACAGACCTTTTGTTGAAAACGATAGAGAGAAATCTAATAACCTATCCAATTCGGTTGTAAAAGCTGCAAGATTTGCGGGTGTAAAACGATTGGATTTATTATTAAATAAGTATTACATAAACTCAGATCAATTAATATAATGGGCTCAACTTTTTTTCAGATATGGGTGTTTCTTGCTTTTGGGGCATTGTGCCTGATAGCATTAGTATTTATAGCTGCCAGGAATAGAGACGCCGGATTAAAAATTAACCGGTGGTGGTATTTCAGTGCATTTATTTTGCTGGGTGGTTTAGGAATGTTCACCGCAAGGAACTATGTTTTTCCAAGCAAGGCAATTTTTGACAATTCTAAGTATCACATTCTGGAACATGACGGCTTTCAATTTGAAAAGAAACTTGCTTTAGTTCAGTCCCGATATTCGGATGAATCATTATGGGATAGCAAAACGGGAATTGTGACATTAGAGAGGGATACTAATAAAGTAAAAATTGAAATTGAAAAATACTATGAGCCATTTTATTTGTCTGCTTCGACCGATAGTAAATACTTTAAGCTTGAAAATAACATTATTAATTCTGATGTTTCAAAAGGATTTATTTTAAAAAATGACAATGCTACAGTTTTTCAATTGAAAGTCATCCCGCAAAGAAATAGCAAAAAGGATTCATGTCTTTACTTGTCAAGAACAAATGCAAATGCAAAATTTGATACGAGCACCTTTACCCTCCCTATTAATAGAGGTTATCCTTTGCTTGATATTTTATTTAGAACACCGCATCTGCAAATTTCAGATGAATTAAGATTTATGCTTGATGAATCTTTGCTTGTCAGAGATTCCATTGAAATTGATAACAGAGCTTTCGCAAGTGAGGTCGATGATAATAACGAAAGCCCTTTACGCTTTTTTCCAAAAAGCAATTTTTATTTATCCCCAAATATTTCTTTTGGCGACAATACTCAATTCAATCCTGATACTTCGTTTCATTTTCTTGCATCTCAGAACTCTCTATTCTATTCAGGCACAGGGTATTCAAAGACAGATATTTTTAGAATTGAATTTGTTGATACCAATGAGATACGCTTAAACTTCATTCTTCCAAAGATGCAGCCTCTCCGAGACACAAGCGGTCAAATGTTTATTACTTCTTCTATTGACGAGGTAAAAAATCAAAGCCTGAAGGCCGGGTATTTGTTCAACATTTTTGAAAGCTCAAACAATAAATACAACTTCAATGCTACCCTAAGATACAATATTGGGTCACCAACGGAAGCGATGTTTTTTAAAATCAAAGATCTTTATTCCAATAAGCAAGAAAAAGAAATATTCCGATCTGACACAGTTATTGTTTTGAAATCACAGCTTGCTGAGGATTCTCATAGCAACAATTTTCGTTGGTTGTTTAAGTTTCGTAATCTCAGAGAAACAAATTCCTTTCAACTCAAACACATAAATTGGTTTATACTAATATTCATTTTTTTGATCGGGTTGAGATTCTTTTTTGATACAAGAAGAATTACAGCCCCATTTCGTTTCAAGGAATCAATACAGAGCATTGACCACATTGGAAAAATAACCGCCATTGAACTCTCTATTTATGTTGTAGTATTCTGTTTCTCAATTGTGAGGTTGATACTTGTTTGGCGTATGAGCACATTTGTACCTATTGAAGATATTGATCCAGGAAGGTTTTACAAATTGCGTGATGGCTATTCTGTTTTTCTGTGGACAGTCCTACTTGTTGCTGGATGCATCTTATTACTGTCATTTGTAAAGATTTTAAGGAATTCCCCAGATTTTCGGAGATGGCTATTCACTAAATTATGGCTACTTAACAATAAATACTATCTTATTTTCATTTCGCTAACAAGCATTCTGTTATATTTAATTGCTAACCTCAAATTTCACTTACCCGAATTATTCAGTTTAGGAATTGCTTTAGTTGTTCTTATTATTCAATGTTTCCTTAAAAGATCAATTCTAAAAGTAATCTCATTAATTCAAAATATTTGGTCATTTGTTTTTCGGCCTTTCAAAAAAGTATGGGATTCCCTTAGATCATTAATTTATCAAATACCATTCGCCAAAACCTTAATAAAATGGTGCCACAAACATTTAATTTCTACACCCTCAAGAAGTAAAATCCTTCTTTACTTTATTTTAACAGTATCTGTATTATTTGGCTTTTCAAAATTGCTTCCAGAATCATTTGCACGACTTCTAAATATTCCAATACCCGTTTTGTCATATTTCATTTTTGATTTTCTCCTGTTAAGGGCTGAAGAGAGAACTGGTATTCAAAGCATCACTCCAAAATATTTCCAGGAAATTTACCGTTACATTTATTTTCACTATTCAAGAATTACATTATGGCTTATTGCCTTTGCTTATCTGGCAATTCAAGATAGTGGGTTCAGTATAATTTTTCTTTTATTTGGTGTGATTCATCACATTTTTAGTATTTTCTTTTTTAAATATACCGAGTTTAAAAAAAGTAAGTGGTTGCCTTGGCTCTACATTTTATTTATCACAGTTGCATTCTATTTCTTTTTGCATTGGCAGAGTAAAATTTTACTTTCTGTTTTCAGCGACACTTTCATTTGGATGATAGCAATTTCGGGTGCTCTATGTTCAATTGCTTTTTTCATTGGAACAAATCCATACCTAACTAAAGGAAGATTGGGAGTTGCAGCTTTCTTAATTGTTGTAGCAATGACATTAACAATCGGTTCAAACAAATTTTCTCACTGGCTTAATGAGAATAAAAGCTATGTGAAATACCGGGCTGAGATTCAACTACCCAATAAAGGTGTTGAGGATTTGATTAAGGAAAATAAATTTCAGTCAACGGATATTACATACATACTCAGATCAGCACATAACCAGTGGTTTATCAATCTATATAATAATAACCCCCCTGAAAACTACTTTACTATACAACCTCATTTTAATCAGGGTAGCTCTTACACAACACAAACAACAGACTTAGTTGTTACAAGATATTTGGTAGCTGAACATCCAAAAGCTGTAATTATATTTTTGATGTTGCTGCTATTCTTATTACCACTGGTTTACAGTTTTGAATTGAATCTTAAAGAGCCAAAAATAAATTTTTCAATTCTTGGCGTATTCATACTATTGTTTTCAATAGCACTTTTTGTTTGCTTATCTGCAACCAATCGTGTTGTTTTCTTTGGTCAGGATTTTCCCTTTTTAAGTTTGACAAGTAGAATTGCAATCGCTTTTCCAATTCTTATTTTTCTTATAGCAATTTTCAATAGCTGGAATCAAAGAGAACCAAACAACGATACCAATGAAGATGTGAGCAACAGAAATAAAGTTTTGTTTCCAGTTGCTATCTTAATAATTACTTTGACATGTATCTTTTTTCTTAATCCCAAAAACAAAGAAAAGGACGAAAGTCATTTTAATATCTCACAGTTGATAGAGAAAACTGCAATTAAGGTTCATGTAATCAATGATGAATTCAATGATTATCAATACAGCAATAGAAGCCATTTTAAAAGAGTAGGGATTGATAGTTTGATAAGTAATTATGTGCGAGATGAAAGCCAGTCAGAGAAATTACATTTGGCTTTAACAGATACAACTGATAAATTCCTTTCAAGTTTGTTATCACATTTTATTAGTCCTCTCACAAATAAATGGGACCCCAATGAATTAATTCATATTAGAAAAAGGGGAACATATTATAACATCACTGTCAATAGAAAATACTATTTCATTTCATCATTTAAAGAGGAAAAAAACAAATGGGAAGGTGATCTATTGGCAGCAAAAGCAGAAACCAAATTTGGATTTCTAAATAAGAGCAAACACTTATTTATTCCTGTTTCGAAAAATGATGAAGCAATTCCTAACATACTTGACCTGCCTGGAGGCAAAAGTATTCCTGAATTAAGACGATACCGTGATTCTCTGAACAATATTTTCATTATGAAAATTGACCCGTCATGGACTGCTAACAGTGACCCATTGTATTTGATAAAATCGGATGAGGGGGATTTTGTCCAGAATAAGGCGAATTTTCATATTTACAACGACACAGTAACCATAAACGGAAACTATAAATACCCTGCTATCCGATTAATTCCCGGTGATTTATTAGTTATGGATATTAAACAGGAAAGGAATAGTAGAGCAGTAGTGAAATGGAATGTGGTTGAAGAAAATGAAAAGTATTTGGCAAAGAATCTTTGGTTAAATGGAAAACAGAACCTGTTTTATCCTTTAGGAAAAGAATTAATGTGGAGTTACAGTTTTGCGAATTTAGTAAGTCAAACATGGAGTGATTCTTCAAATATGAAGTATCGAAAATCAAACCTAAGAGTTTCTGTTGACTACGATTTAACGCAAAAACTTTTCGACATCATTGATGTTGAAAACAAATCCAAACTTGACATTAGTGATGCTATAAGAGAAAAGTTAATTGCATTTCGTGACATGGATTTGGCAAGTAAGAAAAATCCAAATAACGCCTCTGAAATATTTTTGATCAATAACAAATTATTCATTAACGAGAACTCTAAGTACCGAAATAATCCGAAACTCAAGGAAGCAATTGATTTTATAAGTAAAAAATTTCATTCAGTTAATCCGGACAGCTACAATAATGATTTAGTTAAATTAATAAATGAAACTACAGAGAAAAAGTTTGATTATTCAACAGTTGTTTTGGATGGATATGGAAGAATCAGAGCTATATTTGATTACAGCCGATACAGTAAAACAGACCCAAATAATATTAAGGACTTTAACCGCTTTCTCAGCGAATTATACAAGCAGAGTTCAGTTGCAACGGAGAAGGATTATTTCGGAAACAAGTCTTTGATGACCATTAACCCAGGTCCCGGTTCATCTTTTAAACCGATTGCTTTTACTGCAGTTTCTTCTAAAATAAATTTTGGTTGGGAAAACTTGAAGGTTGAACCAGTGAACCCTAATAGTATTATAAGACCAATTCCAAATTCAAGAAAGAATAAAACTGCTGTTGCTTTTTATGGCGGAAAGAGCTTACTATTTCCTGAATCGTATTGGAATTTAGACAATCATAATTTTTATGATGCAGGGTTGAATTGTAACAGGTATCTTGTTACTTCAAATAATTTATTTCATTCCGTTGTAATTTTCTTGGGTTCTCAAAGCGAAAGCACTTTAAAATCTATTAGCAATAACCATCAATACGATATTTTATTTAAAGACATTTCTAACAATCCTCGTAGAGATTCATCAACATTTCCGGTAATAAATTTTCAAAATCATTCCCTGTCCCTTGATCCTTCCAAGTGGCTGCAAAAGCCAGACTTTTTTGGAAAATCAAATTCAGTTTTAGCAAGTGGGTTAGAAGAAAATTTTCACCTTTCCGAAACGAGTTTGAGTAAATCAGACACAAACTATTTTAATTCTTTCGGAAAAGATTCTCTGTTTAATATGTTTTTTGTAAAGGGAAATACGAGCAGTTTTATTTGGTCATATCCTGAACAATCAACTTTCAATCAGATAGACAGAACAGTAAGTCCAAGAATTCGGAACGGACTAATTCAACCTTCACTTGGTTCATTCCCTCTAAAGGTAACTCCCTTGAATATGGCTACAATGGGAATGAGACTTGCAACATTGAACCGTTCCAAATTCATTACTACACTTTCCCCTGATTCATCCTCAAGACAGCAATACAAGTTTTTCAACCTCGATAATAAAAATTGGGACACCACCGGATTTCTGAAATTTTATAAACAGAATGTTTTACTACAACTTTTTGATGTAGTAAATGGAGGCGGAACAGCAGCGGGGCTTAAAAGCAAACTTTCAAAGTATACGGCACAGGGTTATTTCTTTTATGCTAAAACAGGAACCATTAATATTGAAGATGACTCCGACGAAAGAGGAAAGCATCTTTTAGTCATTATCACAAACAAAAAGATTGACGATATAGCAAACAATCTCACCACTGAAGAACTAAAGAATTTACGCTACTATGTAATTTACATGTCATACCATGGAATTGATAAAGACGAATTTGACATTGGAAACTTTGGTAAGATTATTTCAGCCGTGATGGATTCGGAATTATTCACCAAATACATGAATGAAGGCAAATGAAATTAAAACTTAATCCCGTTGTTGTTTCAGTTTTACTGATCGTTCTGATTGGTGGGTATTACTATATTACCCGAGCAACAATTTCAACAACGCAAAAGGACAGGCTTCAAAATATTTCTCTTCCACTTGATAGTTTGATTTTTGACAAAAGAGAAGCAGGTGATATTAGCTTAAACAAATTTACAGGATTAATCAAAACTATTGGTAATGATAATCCTGTTTCAATGGTTGTTAATAAAAGTAAAGACTCTCTTTTATTTATTAAACCATTTAATTGGACAGAAGAAAAATTCCGAAAAGTATTTTACAATGATAGAGATGCAAGTAAATGGGAAAGATTGTATCATAATCTTCCAATAAGGACATTTGAAACACCCGATTATGGATTTGCAGTGAGAATTGATTCTATAGACCATAAGCCATATTTGTATTTACCTTATGAAATTTTATTCAGCGTAGTGAAATTTGTTAATAATGAGACAGGGGCAATTAAGATTACTCCTGAAAAAATTCATGACGAAACCCCCAAGGAAATTACTATTAAGCCAAATGAAGCAGAAGAAATAATCTCTGCTAAAAAAGGAAACCTGATTCAAACTGAAGGAATTGTTTGGAAGCATGTATCTGAATTGATTGCAAAAGCAAATCTCCAAAGTAGTTCAAAGGTTGAACAACTTTGTTATCTCTGGAAATATGCCAAAGAAAATTGGGTTTATATTAATGATCCTGTTACAAAAAATAGAGAAGATACTTGGCGCTCTGCGTCTGAAACAATAGAAACTTATTACTTTGATAATAGCCACAAATACACTGGTGATTGCGATGACTTTGCGATTCTTGTCGCTTCATTTGCAAGACAAGTCGGACTTGAATCCCGTTTTATTGGAGCTTATGGACCAGAGGGAGGTCATGCTTACTCAGAATTCTTTATTCCTAATTCAGAGTGGTCAGAAGCTACAAAGAAAATAGGTAATGTGAGTATTAATTATATGCCCGGAGATGGTGGAAATTGGGTAAACCTGGACTGGTGGGGTAATCATGTTGGTGGTGAATATTTTAAAGGAACAAGGACAATTTACGACTTGTAAAATTGAATTATGAACCACAGTACATTTATGCTTACTTTCCTTTTATTGTTTGCATCAACAAATATCTCTTGCGAACAACCAAGTCAGCAGGAAAGTAATAATAATCGCTATTTATTAGTTACAAAAGTTGTCGATGGCGATACATTTTGGGCAGCCAATGGAACTAAAAAAGGTTTAAAAATTAGATTGATTGGCGTTGATGCACCTGAATCAAGAAAAACATTCAATAAGGAAGTTAGCTATTATGGCAAGGAGGCAAAGGCATATTTAAGTAAAATTCTTTCAGGAAAAAAAGTAAAACTTGTTTACGACATTGATACATTAGACCAATACGGAAGAACACTTGCTTATGTCTATTTAGAGAATGGAACATTTGTAAACGCAGCTTTGGTAAAAAATGGCTACGCAATGGTAATGACTGTTCCACCCAATGTCAAATTTGCTGCAATGTTTGTAAACCTGCAACAAGAAGCAAGAGAAAATAATAGAGGCTTATGGAAAGTTGAAAAATAAGTAATCCTGGTCTAATTTCTTTTCAAATAATCAGCATATCACATCTCACAAGTATCTTCAGTCACACTTTATTTAATCCTCACGATTCTATTTTACCCAACGACCCAATCACACCCTTATGTCACAAACACAACGCTGACAACTGGCAATCCATTTAAAAAAATAAAATAAACTGCAAAGATAGCACCGGCACAAAGGCTCGACGGCGCAGCATAAACACAAGCCCAACGCACAAAGCCATCATTTATACTGCCTCCCGCAAACCCGGTGCTGTGAGGACGCAGTTATTTTATTTTTTCATTTAAATGTATCGTTATGTCAGTTCTTGTTCAGCGTTGGCTTGTTGGCAGCATTTGGGTTTCTTGCTGGTTCGTTTCACCTGGTGTGTTTGTTTTTTCATCACAGTTAGGCTTTTCATTTACATCATCATGTGAGCCTCCTTGGTAGGGGGCTTTACTTTTGATTTTATGCATTGGTCAAAGAAACTGGAATGATTCCGTACTGCCTACAGGCCACCTTCTTCATTTCGTTCGTTTGCTCCGTCCCCTCCGCTGCACTCACTCATTCAGTCGGTAGCCTTCCGGCATTCAACATCCTGCTCCGATTGCCCCAACGGCAGCATCCCGGAGTCGGCCACAAATCCAGACCAGAAAGCTGCCAGCCATCGCTTCTTTTCCCACTGCACAGAACCCACGCTTCGCCGGTAAATAGGTGTTCGTCATTCGTCGTCAGCAAGCAATCATGCCAAACCATTGCAGCAGCAGCAATAAATCTTTTTATAAACTTTTATGGTATTGCTGCACCTGCAATGCCCTTCGGGTGCTCCGCTTCGCTACGCAGTTTGTCATGCTGCTTGCAGTTCCTCCTCATTCCTCACGGCAGCTACTGTGTCCTTCACGCCACTTCGTTCATTTCTTCCTTCGTTCCGCTTCATTACACCTCGTTCGTAGCTATTAATTTGCTTCAAGGCCGGGTCCCGCCATCGTTTCACATTGGCTAAGCACAGGCGGGACACCAGCCTTTCGCAAGCCAACGCTACAATACTCACCGGGTTCCATTCCGCTACACTACGTCATTCATTCACTTCAGTAGCGTTCAGTCCACCCGCTGCCCATTATTTTTGCTCGCCGGCTGTCCCCATTTCGGCTGCGTTCGCTAAGTGCTGCTCTGATCACAATGCCTTCGCACATGGCTCATTCGTCCCTCATTTCGCCATGCAGCACTAAGCTCACTTGCATCGTTCCGCCGCCTCCGTACCCTGGCGGGAAATATACTGCGGCGGCTACACATGGAGCTGGCATCGCCATTCGTTCCTCATGGCTTTACTGCCAGCCCCTCATGGGGGCTCGCAGGCACGTCCGGTCGTTCCTTCCTCCCGTGCCTTACGGCGGCTCGCCTCCAACGCTACAGTGCGGTCAAGTGTGCCGCACAGCTATGCTTCTTTTTTGCCGCAGGCGCTTTTACCGGCAGGCTTGACACATTTTGCTATCGCTTCTAAGAAACCATTACTGTTCTATAGATAAGTTTAGCCGGTGCATCTTTAGAACATATCCGTACTGTATCAAACCGGCAGAAGAAGTAAAAGCTACAAATAAGGCTATTATAAATACTTACAACATGCCTGTATCTATTGCAACATCCAGTAACTTGATACATTCCTGAATTGAGAAACCATATATGATTTTTGAATTTTTAACTACAATACAAGCTAAAGCCACAATTTTACCCTGACTATCGAGTATTGGTGCTCCACTGCACCCTTGATATTCTTCCTCATCTTTAATAATATCCGGTGCCAGGAACATATGAAAATGTCTATCGGTACGGTGAAACTTGAGATTGTACTTTAATGTGTTTTCCATCTTTAAATAAATGCCATCATACTTATGTTTTATTCTACCAAAAAACCCATAGGTTTCATTTGAATTGGGTTCTGCCACATCTCTGGTATCTAAAATTATTTTGTGTCCAGCTTCAACTTTGAATGCTACAAAATCTATTTCAGGTTGTATCAGTTCTATATTGTGTTTGATTTCTGCAAAAGTTATATCAAGTCGTTTTCCGTTTTGAAATAAATCTTCTACATCTTTAATATTAGTTGTATCCTCCAATTTAAATAAATCAAAGTAGCAGAGTCCGCCTATAGGTTGTATCATTGACCCGGGTTCGTTTGTCGGTAAGTTTGTTTCCAGAAATGTTGTTAATTCTCCAATATCAGTGACATGCCTAACTGATATCAAAAAAAATCTGTTACGATGTTCGATGATGCAGCCAGATCCAAAAGCAACAGGCTTGGGATGGGTTTTATCAGCAATTAAAATTTGTATGGATGCTTGTACCATTAGTTGCTCTGCTATCACCAGTTCATTATTATCTTCTTGCATATAAACAATTTTCTTCCGTAATATAAATAAAAAAGTACAGCAAGTTAGTCGGCTGGCACAGCCCCTTGCTTTAAAAAAAACAAGGAACTACGGCATAAACCCAGCCCAGCCGCACAAAGCCATCATTTATTCCGTTCCTCCTTGTTTTTTTAGCCACGCCGCCTGATGTGATTGCTTTCTTTTTTTTCCTTTTTTCTTTTAAAATAAATTTTATTAAGATGAAAAATGCAAATCACTTCTTCGGTTCTCACAACGGTTCAGAAAATTTCTTTTGCCACAAACCTTCCCTGATTCTTTATACGGATGGTGTGAAGGAGTTAGCAGAAGGCTGCGGTGCTTACTGGCTGATAGATTTAATCATAAGCCACCAATGCCACAAGGATATTAACCTTGAACGTTTCCAGGTGTGGGATTTAAAGAGAGTAAAGGACAATGCCTTTACAATTCTTGCAACGGATGGTAACCACAACAAGGTAACAAGTCAGGAAATCCCCTTCAGTGATTTCCCTTATGATCTTGCAACGCTTTGGCTCGTTGACGGCTGCCTGATGTTACCGAGTGAATACTAAAACAAAAGCCCCGCTTTTCAGCAGGGCTATTTTTTTGAACTGAAGAATGAACAAAGTTTCAAAAATTAACTCAGAATAAATTTATTACTGAGCTAATGAAATCCAAAATTCCGCTTAACATGGCTTTAAATTTTGAGGTTAAAAAATATGATTAGAGACCGCTTACTTTCACCAATGACAGCGGATTAAATGCACCATTTTTCAAAGGATACATTTGACCGTTTACTTCCTGGTAAAACTCAATTCCTAATGCAAGGAACAAAGGGTGTGTACTGTTAGCAGTAATAGTGTTTACAAGGTTGATTACTGCGGTTGCAGCAGAATCCCAGGGTAACACAGCAGTAGCCTGTGCATCCATTGCAAAAGTTTCATTTTCAAAATCAATCTCCGCACCTGTTGATACAATTTTGAAATGGGTAGAACCACCTGGAGCTGCAAGCATGTTGATAGGAACAAATGCAGGAATATTTGCGGTAAGTGTGCCGGCCACCCTGTCAATGGTTCCAGTGAATGGAGCGTAAAGTGTAGTTCCGAGTTTGCCACTGATGTTAAACTCAAAACCTTCCAGCAATTCTGCTTCGCCATCAATCACATTACGCTGACCACGGGGATTAGTCGCATCCTCCTGGATTACTTCAACCATTTTTTGAGTGAGACGGCCTACCATCCGGCTGTCAGAAGCATTCTGCAACATTGCACGGATTGCATTACGTAAAAGCTTTCCAGCTTTTCCGGCTCTTCCAAATTCTTCACCGTTTTCACGGGTCCTTTGAAATGCAGGATCATTGGCAATTTTGTCAGCGGATACTCCGCCTTTTTCTCTTGCCAGATAACCATCCTGAGTGGATTTGTAGAAAGTAATACCTCCGATAGTACCGTCTAATTTGATAATTCCTTTTTGCTTAGCCATTGTAAAAAATTTATTGGGTTAATAATTTGTTTCAATTTTTTGCTGTGTTATCAGCATTTAAAAACAAAAATAGATTCACAATAAAGCCCCAACAAATGTGCAAGGTCATCCGTTCCGTTTATTCCACATTATTCCAACTAACACCATTTTACCACCTTCAAAAAATGATTATCTTTGCTACACATTACTCTTATCAAAGGCATAGCCGAAGTATGGATAGTGTATGAAAAAGTTATTTGATTCATGAATAGACTGGTGATATTTCCAAAGGACATACAAATAATCACTGGCCGAAGCGATCGTTATGGCAGGAAGCTTATTAAGAAGATTAAGGAGCATTTCAAGAAGGAACAACACCAGGTTGTTACTGTTGAAGAGTTCTGCCAGTACATGGGATTACAACAGGACACTGTTGCCCGGCAATTACGTTAAACCGTAATGCTTAAATTCGCAGACGCTATGATGCGGACTTGCACTTTCTATACTCAACAATTTTTCTTCTCTTGTTTGTGCAGCGTTTGCACTTGGTTTAGCTAATCTTGTTGGCTATTTGTTGCCCAATCGGCTGAAAGCCTTGATATATCAGTAACTTGTATCTTCTGTATCGGAAAGTAATATTTACTTGCCTCAGCCTTTCCTATTTCAGTCTTTTATAGTGGGTAATTGCTGAACACTTTTTTCTTTGTATAGAAATCCGATGTTACGAAGCAACACAATTACCAGCAGCATAAAAACAATCAATAACAAAAAGGAAAATGCTGGTTTTATTCCTCTTAGCCAATAACCTTCAAGCAATATAAAACCATGCATAAAGCAAATCAGCTTTGCTGTAAATGCATGACTAAATCCCTGATTCGTTAATAAATGATGAATATGAGTTTTGTCGGCTACAAACGGTGAGTTGCCTTTCCAGATGCGGACGGTAAATACCCGGATGGTATCAAATACAGGTATAAGCACAATGCTTAACACAAATACTGGTGCATGTGGAATAGCAGGATTTAACGACACTCCATTAACCTGCATTAGCCGAATACATAAAACAGCTACTACAAATCCTAATACCAGTGAGCCAGTATCTCCCATAAAAATACGGGCAGGATTAAAATTGAAATAAAGAAAAGCAAGTATTCCGCCGGCCAATGCAAATGCAATTAAGGCTGTGTTTACATCTCCGTTAATGGTTAGAAATATACCAAGCGTAACAAGACTCATAAAGCCAAGCCCACCTGCAAGCCCATCAATACCATCTATTAAATTAAATGCGTTGGTAATACCCACAATTGCCAATACCGTAACTGTGTATTGTGCAGTAAGGGGCAAATCATATATCCCAAACAACCCTTCAAAGGATGCGATACGAATTCCCGATAAAGCAATCAATACAGCAAGTGCAATCTGCACAACGAATTTATATTTGGCAGAAAGATTTTTTAGATCATCCATTATACCAAGTCCGAAAAGGACAAGAATAGAAAAGAAGAAACTGATTTGCCCGATTGAGTTTGAAAACGGAAACCAAAGTACAAGAGCCATCATCATCCCGGCAATAATGGCAATACCACCCATGGTAGCTATTGGTGCCGCATGTTCTTTGCGGGCATCAGGTACATCAAAAAGCCTGTACTTTTTTATTAAACTGATAAGTGGGGGAATAGTAATAAGCGTTACTACAAATGCCGTAATAAACGACAGTAGTGCAAACTTGTAGTCATATAAATACAAGTCGACTTGTATAAGGTGGATGTGGTTATTCATTTTACCCGGTTTTGGATCAGGTATTGGATTCTTGTAACTACAAAGTAGAACGGAATTTTAAAAGCTGCAAGTTATTTTTTTAAGAGTTTACCCTAAAAATACATTCAGCCTTAACAGGTTGTGGAATTTAAGGCCACAACTAGGATATTTGCTTTAACCGTACCGTATTTTTCACAAGTGAAATATTCTTACTTCGAGTGGTGTTTTTTCAAATTTGTTGTTTAGTAAGAATAGCCAGGCAGGTAAATTTTACTTGTAGCCGGGTTGTTTTATTTGCTGTAACCACCATTTTGGATTAGTATTTTTGTTCAAATTGATTTTATCTCTCACAACAACAATATATTATCAAGTCCGATTGAATACCTGAAAGGCGTAGGGCCGCAGAAAGGAGATTTGCTGAAAAAGGAATTAAACATTTTTACATTCGGCGACTTGCTTAATCATTTTCCGCATCGGCATATTGATAGAACTAAAATCAATTTTATTAATGAAATAAACAGCAATTCAGAATTTGTGCAGGTGGCGGCTGTGCTTACCAGTTTTGAAGTTATAGGTCAGCGTTCAGGGAAAAGGCTGGTAGGCTATGTAAAAGATAAAACAGGCGAACTTGAGTTGACATGGTTCCAGGGATTGAGCTGGGTGCAAAAAATATTAGAAACAGGTCGTTCTTACCTGATATTTGGCCGTATCACTTTTTTTAACGGCAAGCCACAAATTGTACATCCGGAATTAGAATTATTATCACCCGAAACAAATAAGCCCAAAGATTTTTTAGAACCGGTTTATCCCACTTCAGAAAAATTGAAAGCAAAAGGACTTGGGGCAAGACAACTGGCAAAGCTTACACAGGTATTATTAATGCAGGTACAGCAAAAAGATCTTCCTGAAAATATTCCGGCATCAGTTTTACAACCATTACAACTTATTAATCGCTTTTCGGCTTACAGGCAAATTCATTTTCCACAATCACCGGCAGAATATGAAGAGGCAGTAAAGCGGTTGAAGTTTGAAGAATTATTTATTGCTCGTTTGCGGATGCATTTATTATTATCACAACGTCATCGATTTTCTAAAGGTGTTGTATTTGATAAGGTAGGTGATTTGTTCAACGATTTTTTTACTAATCATCTTCCCTTTGCGTTAACCAACGCACAAAAAAGAGTAGTTAAAGAAATAAGAAATGATACCGCCAGGGGCCGCCAAATGAACCGGCT
>LNFJ01000007.1 GCA_001464625.1 Bacteroidia bacterium Ga0077558
GTAATGCCACTCCTGATAGGGAGGTGTTCTTTGATAATTTACAGGTAACACATATACGAGGGCCATTATTGGAGGAGACTCATTATTATCCTTTCGGGCTGACGATGAGTGGGATTAGTTCTAAAGGATTAAATATTGGAGGTAATGACCAAAATTGTGGATGCCCAAACAAAAAAGGATTTAACGGTAATGAAATACAACAAAAAGAATTTAGTGATGGAAGTGGATTAGAGATGTATGATTTTAATGCAAGAACTTATGATCAACAAGTAGGAAGATTTATACAAGTTGACCCCTTGACTGAACTAAACCAAGAATCATGGAGTCCATATCATTATTCATATAATAATCCAACAACGTTTAGCGATCCCGATGGAAAGCTCCCAATAATACCCCTAATAATAGGGGCTATCAAACTTTTTGCTGCAGGTTATGCAGTTGATGCTGGTACTCAAGTTGTATCTAACAAGATTCAGGGACAATCTTGGAGCGAATCTTTTAGTAATATTAATCATAAATCCGCTGCTGTATCCGGAGGGTTTAGTATGTTAACTGGTGGGTCGTCAAATTTTGTAGGGGCTACGAAACAATCAACTACAGTAGTAAAGCTTTTTATGCAAACTACCTCCGAAGTAGGCGAATCAGCAGCCAAGCAGTATGTCGAAACTGGCAAAGTAGACGGTAATCAATTATTTTTAGATGTAGCAATGGATAAAACAGCAGGGAATATTACAAAGAATTTTAATGGAAGTAATATTGGATTAGCAGAAAAAAAACTAGATAGAGCTGAAAGAGTGGCAACGGGAGACCCGTTGAGTAGTGGTAGGCAAAAAAGTCTAGCTGATGCTGAAAATAATTTACAGTTCCAAAATGGTAAAAATCAGGTCGCTTCTGATGTAGTTGGCAATACACTACAAGAGACTCAAAAAGGCATTACTAACGCAGCCAATAATAGTAAGCTTCCAATTTTGAAAAACTATCAAAATAATAATAGGGCTGTTCCTGCCAGTACAGCAACAAAGAAACCCATTGGTTATTATATACAGCAGTAAAATTTTGCTATGAAATCGACATTCAGCATTGGTTTGCTTATGGTTGTTGGGGCAGTCATATTCGCTGTTTCAAAGTATAAAATTTATAAAGTTGAGAAAGAGGGTGAAGTTGTAAAAATGAAAATCATAAAACTCCCTTCTTACTGTGGTCTCACAAGAAGTAAATATTACATGGACGTACAATATAAAGATGTAGTAATTACAAAAAAAATTCCAACGGGATACTGCAACGAACACAAGATTGGAGAATTAATTGAAATGAAATATTTAGAAGGGGAAGATTATGGCCTATTCCCTAATGAGAAAACAAGTGGTGAATTTTTGGCAATCTCCATTGTTTTTGGAATAGGTATCCTAGCAATTATTTTAAGCTTCTTTGAGAAAAAGCATAGACGTTAGGATGTTCTCAGTTCCCCGTTGTCCGTAGTGTTTAATAATAAGAAAAAAATGAAGGGTTGTCAGTAGTCGCAGTCTACTGACTGTAAAGTTCTTTGTTTTTGTTGTTTGTATTTTTTTATTGAAGTCGGGTAATAAGCCAATCGTTACCTTCTCATAAAGAAAATTTCTAAGCCGTTGATTTCTAATTGTCAACGGCTTAATTTTTACCTGTTTGTGGTAAAGGAAATATTATTAGTTAGCAGGAGATTTTGCCCTAATAACAACGAAGGAATGGGCATAGGTTCTATTGGCAGGTATCTGCAAATAGCTAAAACATCGGTAAGGTACAGGATATTGCGTCTCAGCCGTAAATTAAAACTTCCTGTATTTATAGAAACAAACCATGTGTATGAGGTAGACGAAATGCAAGCCTTTTTTGGAAAAAAATCATCCTTCTTGCTATGTATATATCATCTATGCCATTAACCGGAATACCAAAAAAGTAATTGATTTTGTAGTGGGCAAAAGAACTAAAGAAAATGTAGGGAAAGTAATTGCAAAATTGCTTTTATTAAATCCCCGTAAAGTGTATACCGACGGGCTGAATATTTATCCGTCATTGATACCATTAGCCATTCACAATGTTTTTCGATACCATACAAACACGATTGAAAGAAACAACCTTACATTAAGAACCCATATCAAACGGCTTCAAGAAAAACCTTGTGTTACAGCAAAAGTATAAAGATACTTTCAGCTTGTTTACAATTGTATTTACGGGAACAATAACTTATGTATCTGCATTATACCAATTAAAATGCCACTACAATTTTTTATTTAATCTGATAAATTGATTTTTTGATAGCAAAGACAACAATCCCGGCAGTATTTTTCACTTCCATTTTTTCCTGAATCTTCTCTCTATATCCTTCAATAGTGCGTACACTAAGATTTAGTTTTTCAGCGATTTCTTTGTTTGATAATTGGTCGCAGATAAGACGGATAATACCGATTTCTTTATCAGAAAACTCAGGAGCCGGTGTTTTTCTGTAGGGGTTGAATTTACTCTTTGCTATCATACTCACCAACTTTGCAGAGGTCGTCTTGCAATAAAAGGTCTGCCCGTTACTCACCATCCTGATAGCTTCCATGATTTCCTCTTTGTTGCTGTTTTTGAGTAAGTAGCCACGGGCACCAGCCTCTAGCATATCGATGATAAGATTGTCTTCATCAAACATGGAGAGAGCAATAATATTAGCTTCCGGATTTTTCTTCATTAGTTGTCGGGTAGCTTCGATTCCATCCATACGGGGCATTTTAATATCGGTAAGGACGACATGGGGCTTACGCTTTTGCACTAGGTCAACGAGGTCTTTCCCATTCTCAGCTTCACCGATAAGTTTTATTTCTGGATATTTTTTCAGCATCACCCGGAAGCCATCCCGAAAGAGTTCATGGTCATCCGTACAAAGCCCGAATGAATTTTTCCTGGTGAAGCTGACGGTGAATAAAGGCAGCAGGGAAGTAGTGGTAGGGAAAGAGAATAATGTAAAGAGTGATATAGGTATAGAAGATGAACTAAAAATCCCTTTCACCACCCGTAAAATACAGAAAGGCGTATATGAAGTGATTCCAACCACAGCACAACAAAATGGTGAGTATTGCTTCATGTTTGCAGCTTCGTCTATGTATGCGGGACAAACGCATAAGGTGTATGATTTTGGGATTAAGTAATACAAAAGCCTTTCGATTAAGTATTAACACTTAATACAAACAAGATTTTATTGGTGTTCAGGAAAAAAACATTTTTAAACGTTTTTTCCTCATAGGAAATCAGATCAACAATTTTAATATTGTCAACGCTATTTAAATATGAGATCGCATTGCGGTTACTACGGGTACAAATACCGTAGTACCCGCAATGAAATAGAAAAGAGAAAGTAGTAATGTTGAAGTAGAAATAAATAAGAGCAGAGGGAAGAGAGAATTTG
>LNFJ01000008.1 GCA_001464625.1 Bacteroidia bacterium Ga0077558
TCTTGGAACAGTTGCAGCAGCCGGCACTTCGAATTCATTCAGGCAGTACCAGTTCACCGACCTGCAACCGAAAGAAGGAACGAATGCGTATCGACTTCGTCAAATTGACCAGGACGGCAAATTTACCATCACCAAGATCGTCACCATCAATTTGCGTTCGACCTCTGATACTTATTTCACGGTGTCTCCCAATCCTGCGCAAGGATTCACGTATGTGTATTCGACGACTGCAACGATGAGTGCCTCAACGATCGTATTGTCTGATCTGAGTGGTCGAATTCTCAAACAGCAATCCGCTAACCTGAGTAATGCAGCACCTTACCGATTGGATATGCCGGCGATACCGGCTGGGATCTATCTGGTGAAAATTTTCAGTGAAAATAAAGTGACCGTGCAGAAGCTGGTCGTGCGATAATTCTAACATATAAAAATAAAGGCCATTGAAATTTTCAATGGCCTTTTATAATTTAAAGATGGCAGTAACCGAAAAAGAAATTAAAATTCTGGAAGATTATTTTAAGCAAGCAAATTTGCCAGCAAATGTAAATTTGGATGTTGGCAGTAAAATTGAAAATGTTCCCAAATTTATTGCCAGTCATTTATCCGTGTTGCGGAATAATGGGGCGTCAGGGATCTATGAAGTATTCTATACAAGGCTCTTAAAATTGAAGGAAATCATTTTGTAAATTTTTCAATTTCGCTTGCAATCAATTTCAACAATTCCGGATTTAATTTTTTATTGGCCTGCAGATCTTCATACGAGATCAACGCCCGCCAGTTTCTTTCTTCGTCGGGTTCAAATAGCACTTTTGTATCTTCTATTTCAATTTCCAATTTTATGGTGAAGCCATAGTTCAGCAACTTTGCGGGGAAGGTTATTTCTTTTCCATTAAAATTCACGGGAATCTCAAAATCATTGTCCATATATTAAAGGTCGGGACAAATTAGCAAGGAATCTTTTCTCGCCATCAGTATGATGGAATGATGAGCAATTATTTCTACGTTTTTTTTTATGCGCTGCGCTTTTTCACTTTATACTTCCCTGCTTAGTTATTGGAACAGTTTTTGAAATCCCGGTGGGAAAAAGTTTTATTTATGGGACAGTTGCCGGAGAAAATAGCCCCGACCATTCCTTCGCTGGTCGAATATGTAAAGGCGAATACTCAATTACAACCAATCTATGTCAAACAAATAAAAAAAGTAAATGGTGTAAATATAATAACCCTTAGTAATGGCAGCTCGTATTTCATTGCCGATAATAATCAATGGGAATCTTTCCTTCCTGAACCAGCGCCTCATCTTTCTATTACTCCGTGAAATTTATTTAGCAACATATTAGTATAATAAAGCTTGTTGGCAAATGGATCGCCGGGAGGAGGAATTATTTTTCCAATATCTTTTATCATCTTTCGGAAAGTGATCGCATAGTATGCAAAAATATTATTCCCGGATTCCGGAACAGGGGAAGCATATCCCGTGATCCCGATACCCCAGTCACTATTAAAAAGTTCAGCAACGTTATCAGCCATTTCACCTGCCATCGTTTCAGAAACGGCATTTACCTCCTGCCCATGTACGGGATCCACAGCAAGTACCATCACTTTCTTGCAAAGTGTATAGGTAGTAGTACCGCCCTGGAAAAATAAAAGTGCATCTTTTATAGATCCAACTGCAAACTGGATTAATCCGCTTGTAACACTTTCCGCAACTGCCAATGTTTGTTTTGCAGCAATTATTTTTTTGCCCAGGCTGTTCAATACGTTTTGATCAAATAGTTTAATCATTTCAATTAATTTATCTGTCTATATAATAGTGTACATCTTCTCAATGATAATTTTATCATGAGAAGCCAAAAGAATAATGTTTTGGATAAGGGTGGGGGTGATTATTTTACCACTGTGCAAAAGACAGGCCATTTATTAAAGTTTGAGGATTGAATTTATTATAAAAAAAGATGGGAGCTTTGCTTAGCTAAAATCTTCTTTCTTTAGTAAGTCTGCTTGTCTATTTGATTAAATAGAAGCTAATGATCAACTATTCTGAACAATAAAGCTATTAAATTAGAAAACACACGAAGTTGATCTTTCCTCCGTGTGTTTCCTTTTATGGGAGATCGCTTTTGCTACTTACAGTTTTGCAAATTTCTCTAACTCTGTATTGAACTTTTCCATTTCTTCAACAAATAAGGCATGTCCGCTGTTTTCAAATCTGATGATGGAAGAGTTTTTAATTCCCTTATTGAGTTCTTCGGCAAGTGGGAATGGGCATAATTTGTCCTGGGTGCCGTGGAATATGGCCACCGGAATTTTGATCTTAGCAAGTTCTGGTCGTAAATCAAGATTCACTAATGCTTTCATCGATTCTGTAACAGCAAAAGGGGATGCTTCTAAATTGATACTTTCCAACCATTTTTCTACATTCTTAGAGATGTTCCCTTCTTTGGCTGGAAATGCACTTCCGAATCCGGCAATCAAATCCTGTCTTGCCGTAATGGTTTGTGTAATCAGTCCGTTCGCATCAACTTCTGAAATGCCGTAAGGAGCTCCGTCTCTTTTCCTCCAGGAAGGAGCAGCTGCACCAAATAAAGCCAACTTACTTACATGAGCTGAATTGTATTTAGTTATATAATGAATAACAACGGCACCGCCCATTGAGAATCCTCCCAATACTGCATTTTTTATCTGTAGTTTTTCCAAAACAATTTTTATGTCGTCTGAAAAAACATCAAAGTCATAGCGTCCATAGGGTTTGTCTGATTTTCCAAAGCCACGGAGCGTAATGCCTATAACTCTAAAACCTCTGCGGGACAAATACTGGTACTGGTATTCATACATGGCATCACTTAATGGCCAGCCATGAATTAAAATTATGGGTTGTCCTTCACCAAGATCTGTTACATGAAGGTTTACATTTTTTTCTACTTCAATATATTCAGCCCTTCCTGCAGATGCCGGCACTCTTTCGGTTTGGGCTGATAGTGTACCCGCAACCAGTAATGAAACTATGGTGATCGCTACAATTGATGTTTTCATTTTTTCAATATTTTAATTTTTAATGAATGTATCGTGCTGTTAAACCGGGGCAATTTCAGGCAAGCGCCAATGGAAGCTTCTCGCTTTGCGTTGCCATTTTCCGTTAAGAATTAATGAACTTTAGAATGTCGTTATTGATCGTTTCGGCTTCGGTAACAGGCATTCCGTGTGAAAACCCCGGATAGATTATTAATGTCCCATTTTTTAAAAGTTCATGTGCTTTCACTGCTGTCGTTTTATAGGGAACAATCTGGTCATCATCGCCATGCAACACCAGCACCGGGAAGTCCACCCTTTTTAAATCTTCTGTAAAATCTGTTTCAGAAAATATTTTTATACAATCATACTGGGCTTTTATTCCTCCCATCATACCTTGTCTCCACCAGTTATCCTGTATTCCTTTTTTTATAATGGCACTTTCCCTGTTATAACCAAAAAATGGTATGGTTAGATCCTGGTAAAACTGTGCCCGGTTGTGTCGTGTATTATGGCGAATGTCATCAAATACCGCTAAAGGCACACCATTGGGATTTCTTTCGTCCAGAATCATGTAAGGAGTAATAGCACTTATTAAAACCACTTTAGCTACACGGTCTTTACCATATTCTGCAGCATACCGGATAGCTTCACCACCGCCTGTTGAATGACCAACATGCACCACGTTTTTAAGATCTAAAAAATTTACAATTTCTGCCACATCAGCAGCATAAATGTTCATGTCGTTTCCCAGGTAAGTTTGGGTAGAACGTCCGTGCCCACGTCGGTCATGAGCAATCACTCTAAAACCTTTTTCTAAAAAGAACATCATTTGGGCATCCCAATCATCAGACGATAGTGGCCAGCCATGATGAAAGAAGACAGGTTGTCCTGTACCCCAATCTTTGAAGTAAATTTCTGTTCCGTCTTTAACTGTTAGCTTGTTCATATTTGTAATTTTAAATTGTTATTAAAAATTTGATACGATCATGCAGGGGGCATTAACCGGGGTCTCCATAGGTGCTTTTCGCTTTGGCATGCCAATTTTCTACTTAGCTTAACCTGTGCTTTTGTCCAGATGAGCCCGTAAAAACCATGCTGCTTTTTCGTGATCTTGCATCAAACCGGTAACAAAATCACTTGTTCCCAGATCTTCCTGTTCATTAGCAAAAAATGATATTTGGTTCCTGAGATTTCGGATGATCGTTTCGTGATCAGCTAATAAAATCCCGATGATACCGGTGCTGTTATTCAATGGAAACTTTTCATCTTTAAGGTTTGTATTTGCAAGTGTTTCAGTAAGAGTGCCAGGCACAAAATGACCTAAAGCCCGGATCCTCTCGGCAACGTTATCTATAATAGTATTGAGTTGCTCATATTGTGATTCAAACAACTTGTGTTTTTCTGCAAAATCATTACCGATAACATTCCAGTGAGCATTCCTTGTTTTGATGTAAAGCACAAATTCATCTGCCAGCATGCGGGCCAGCTCTTTTGCCACAATAGCCCGGTTGGTTGCTGATAATCCAATGTTCATGTCGTTTTGCATTTGTATGATTTGATGTGCAATTGTTTACTCCGCTGTTATCAGCCAATTTTCAGCGAATGAATCAGCCCTTCTTTAATGGTAAGCTGGTAAGTAATTACAATCGGGCTTCCCGGAAATGACCCTGAAATTTCAGCTTCCAGTATTTGTTCCGGGGCTGAAAAGTTAAGTGGTCTCATTTTCGTAGTATACTCCTGGTTTGCTTTTGCAATCCATTTTTTTATCGATGCTTTACCAGTGTGTTTTTTTCCTTCGTCCAACACGATGGCTGTTTCAGCAAAACAGTTTGCGTACGCTGCACTGTCGGAACTATTCTGAGCTGCCACCAGATCGGTAAGTACTTGTGGTAAATTCATAGTTGTTATTTATTAGTTGTAATTGAAAACCTGGCAACACACAGTTGTAACAAGACCAAAGCCAGGAGAATGGACAAAATCACTTCGTATGGAGATCTTTTCCTCTTCCTTAAAAATGTACAGGTGTTGAAAATGCCGGTTTCGTTTTTGAATATTTATTCAAAAATGCGTCAAGCGGTGTAATGAAAACGATGATAAATGACGAAAAAAAAAGTAGATAAATGTCTACGTAAATGGAAAATTAAATTGTTACAGTTTATTTTAGTAACATTTGTTTACGTACCCGGCTTAAGGTGTCTTTTGTTATGCCGATATAAGAAGCAATAACATGTTGAGGGAAACGCTGCAGTAAATCCGGGTAATCACAAGCAAAGTCCGCATAGCGTCTTTCAGCAGTATAGCTAATTGCAGAAGTTATTCTTTTTTGTGCTGCAATATTATTTCTTTCATCCATTTTTCTCATCAATTCCCCGATTGCCGGAAATAGCTGACTCAATTTCACTACATCTGTATTTGAAACAAGTAGCAGCTCCGAATCTTCCCAGGCATCAATATTATAACGGGATGGTGAGAGCATCACCCAACTTTCCCTATCGCCTACCCACCAATTTTCAATGGCTAACTGTACATAATGCTCTGCACCTTTTTCATCTATGTAATACTGTCGCATTGCACCTTTTACAATAAAGCCGAAATGTTTACATACGCCACCTTCCTGCAAAAAATATTGTTTTTTTCTTATTTTTTTGTACGTAAAATGACTCATAATGATCTCGAAATCATTTTCTGAAACCGGAATCGAAGAATATTTTCTTATGTAGTTTAATAGCGGCTCCATGCGAAATATCATTAATGTTTCAAAGATAACCGACGTGTGGTTATGATACTCTGTCCCGTGTGCATTTTTCTGGAATCTCTGTACTTTCTTCTCCTTCTGTTCAGTCGTTGATCGTCAATAAGTTCTTGAGACTTCAATTTGAAAAATCTTTGCTCTCACCGGGTCACCTGTTAACTAACTAATTGTCCTTGTACACCTACTGTTAACAGGTTGGATATTGGCAAAGCCAGGGCCATCGAAGTGCAAAGAATGAAGCTACACTTCAGTCCGGTATTTACACAATTTCCAATGATTGAATCAGCTCGTTTTTAAATTCATAATGATAGGTCAGCACAACCGGAGATCCGGGGAAAGATCCTGAAATTTTGGCTTTCAATTTCTGCCCGGATGCTGAATATTCAAGCGGTTTCATTGTTGCCTGATATTCCTTATTGGCTTTTTCTATCCAATTTTTTATTTCCATTTTCCCGATATGTTTTTTTCCTTCGTCATATACTTCGGCTGTTTCTGTAAAACAATTTGCATAAGCTTCGCTATCAAAATTGTTCTGTGCAGCTACTAAGTCTGCGATCACAATTGGTAAGTTCATTGTTTTTATTTTTTTTAAGATTTTTAAATAGTCGGTATTGTTCCACCATCAATCACAAATTCAGTCCCGGTTAAATAGTTAGCTCTTGGCGAAACAAGAAAACACACTAATTCAGCTACTTCTTCCGGTTTTGCCGGTCTTCCAAATGGTATGCCGCCTAAACGGTCCATTACACTTTGTGTGGCTTGTTCTATTGTACTTTTTGAACTCTCTGCAATCCGCTCCATCATTTTGGTGGAAGATGTTGTCATGATCCAACCCGGGGATACAGTTAGTACACGAACTCCTTTTGGTGAAACCTCGTTAGACAAACTTTTACTGTAATTGATCAATCCTGCTTTTGCCGCAGCATACGGCAATGTGCTATCATACAAAGGCAATTTTCCCTGGATGGACGCTATGTGAATGATAACACCACTTTTTCGTTCTACCATTTGTGACAAAAAACCTCTGTCCAGGCGAACAGGTGCCAGCAAATTTGTTTGGATAGTCGTTTCCCAATCTTTGTCACTGAGCACTGCAAAACCACCACCTGGCGTTTCGGAACTCCCAAGATTGTTTACAAGAATATCAAGCTTGCCATACTTTTTAAAAACTTCGGATACAACTTTTCGAGTTCCTTTGGCGTGGCTCAAATCTGCTGCAATAAAATGGAGATTATCTTTCGTGTTTTCGGGTTGGTTTCTAGCTGTAATAATAACTGTTGCACCTGCTTTTTGTAACAGATCGGCAATAGCTTTTCCAGTACCTTTTGTACCTCCTGTTACCAAGGCTATTTTACCGGTAAGTTCGTCATTGAAATTGAATTGTTGTTCCATTTGTATAATTATTTAAGGGCAAAACTCGGGTATACAAACAGTTTGCACAAGTACGGAAAACGGAATTGCATAGGGTTAAATTTTTCCCATATCGTTCAATTTGGTACATTGAATTAAATTTGTTTAATGAATGATAGAAAAATTCCATTGAACTTAAATTGCGGACTTGACCTAATTGGTGAAGTACTTTATGGCAAATGGAAAATTCGTTTGCTTTGGTTTATACATGAAGGTCATAAACGGCCAAGCGAACTACAACGTAAAATTCCTGAAGCGTCAAGAAGAGTTTTAAATATTCAGTTGAAAGAATTGGAAGAACATGAATTGGTCTCAAAAATCATTTATCCGCAAGTTCCGCCAAAGGTTGAATACAGTTTAACTGATTTTGGAAAAACGCTTATTCCGGTCATTGCAATTCTAGGCAATTGGGGCGATGAAAATCAGGACCGTTTACGAACTGTTATTATGCAAACGTCAGATAGTTTGTCCGCCGAATAAAGTAATGTTTTGTTTATAGTGCTTAGGTCTTCAAGTTTTTTTGGCATTCGTGAATTTTTTAGTTGCCCGGCAAATCTCTCCAATGCCGCATTTCACCATTTCTGTATTCTTTATACAACCGTACAATGTCATCCATCCTATGGCCAATAAATTAAAAGGTCCGTGAAAACAATTGCAGCATGGTGCGCTTGCGCAGCATACCTTAAAGTAAGTTTCTGCTGATTTATTTTTAATCAGCTGGCGAAAGCTTCTTCTACTGCCTGCACCGCTTTAGGCATTGCCCTTTCTTTGATATCGGGAATAGCAACACCTTCCACCCTGAATGTGGTAATGTCGGAAATGCCAATGAAGCCCAATACCTGCTCAAGGTATTTTTCTGTGTGGTCATACTCTTTCATGGGACCTTCAGAGTAAATGCCACCCGAAGCGATTGCCAGATAAACTTTTTTGTTCTTTACCAGGCCTACCGGGCCGTTTTCGGTATAACGAAACGTTATTCCAGCCCTG
This sequence comes from Bacteroidia bacterium Ga0077558, assembly GCA_001464625.1. Taxonomy (GTDB): domain Bacteria; phylum Bacteroidota; class Bacteroidia; order Chitinophagales; family Chitinophagaceae; genus JJ008. The sequence goes on from LNFJ01000008.1 coordinate 8,161, forward strand.
GTAATTTGGTCTATCCAGGCTTTAAGTGATGAGGGAATTCCGAAATTGTACATCGGAACATCCATTACCACCACATCCGATTTCACCAGTTCATCAATTGCATTGTTACAATACTGCACCGCTTTTTGCAGCTCATCCGACAAGTCTTTCACTGGAGTAATAAAAGAATTAATATGCACATCGCTCAAATGTGGGGTTTCATCTTTCGCCAGGTTCCTTATCAAAATTTCGGCTGTTGCATCCTGACTTTTCAATTTTTCTATTATGAAATTGCCCAATTGAAAGCTTTGCGAATCCTTGCCCCTGAAACTTGTAATTAATCTTAAAATTTTCATTGCTTTTCTGTTTTATTGTTGATGCAAATTTCAAGACAATTACTATACTTTTGTTATCTGTTACAAAAAGGATAGTACTTACAAAAAGAATAGTATATGAAAAATCATACCGTTGAAAGTTGCTCCAAAGCCAAACTGGCTATACGGGACACATTGGATATCGTGGGTGGCAAATGGAAATTGGTATTAGTAACCGTATTGAGAAGTGGTAAAAAAGGATTTAATGAATTGTCAAGAGAGGCCGGAATTTCTCCCCGCATTTTATCGAAAGAATTACAAGAAATGGAAATGAATGGCCTGGTTAGCCGTGAAGTATGCAATACAAAACCTGTTACTGTTCAATACGAATTAACTGACTATAGTAACACCTTAAACGATGTATTGAAAGCAATGGAAAAGTGGGGCAACCAGCACAGGCAGAAAATAATTTTGAGAAAATAATTATTAGTTGTCTCGAACATCGGCGGGAAGTGGCGATATACCCTGTTCTGAAAAGCATTCCGATGCTGCTTAATGCAAAACATCCATACTGCCCAGTGATTGGAACTAACCTGGTCAAGACTTTATCCTTTATTATTTCATCATTGGCTAATTTGTAGTTGCATTTCCATCAGCTGTACGCAGGTTATCAGACTGGATTTTTTTATGGTTTTATTTTGGTAGCAGTTTGAAGAAAAGGATTTAAAAACCACTATCAACGTTTTAAAAATAGAAAGTATGAATGAGGTTGATCCCACTTTTTTCATTCAACTAAATTTACTTTTACGAAGCAGCCATCTAGGTTTTAAATGTATAGTGCGGCTCCCGAATTGACGATCATGCCCGTTCTTTTTTTCGCCTCCACCAGGCCATCAGTAAACGATCCAAACTCCATTTACCTGCTCCGTTAATCAGAAACACTCCAAACATTAATAGCAGTAAGAAAGCAAATTCGCCTTCCAGGAAATTGCCGTTGGCGGTGGTGTAGATCACGCCGTACATGACGATCATCAATAAGATACATACGATGCGGGTAAACAATCCAAGGATCAAAAAGATGCCGCCGACCAGTTCAATAATCTTTGCTGCGTAACCGGTAAAAACAGGGAAGGGAATATTTTCTTTTTTTAGAAAGTCGAGCAGCCCTTCGATGTTGAAGAGTTCACGGCCATAGCGGAAGATCAGATAGCCTGCGAAGATCCGTATAAGGGTCATGCCGAAAATACGCAAGGTTTCAAGTTTAATTAAGGTCATACTATTTTTTTTGCAATAGTATCGCAGGCCGCCTACTCTTGGGTAAACTATATGTAAATAAAATGTTTCAAGATGTAAAATCTTACTAAAAGGCCGGTTAAATTTATAATTGGTGGCTACTCAATAATAAATTTGTAACCCCTGCCATGCACGTTTATAAATTTAATGGAGTTGTCGTCGCTTAATTTCTTGCGTAATTTAGACACCAATACATCCACATTTCTACTGATCACAACTATACCTTCCTTTTCCCAAATCTCTTTCATCAGTTTTTCCCTTTCTACCACCTGGTTTATGTTTTGGGCAAATAGTTGCAGGGCTTTTGTTTCTTTTTCCGAAAGCGTAATAGTTTTGTCCTCCTTTTTAAGCAGATAATTTTCTGGATAGAATTTAAAGTTTCCTACTTGTATAAAATCATTATTATCGGAGATTGGTGCTGGCTCTTCTTTTTTCCGAAGCTTGTCTTTCATATAAAAAGCAAGCAAACTCAAAGGAATAACCGAAAATAACAACCAAAGGGAATTGAATTTATTTTTCTTCAACAATTCAATTTCAATCACATAGCAACCAAGCTCCAGCGTACGACCCTTGCAAGGTGTAAGATCGCCTGCCTGGCTATTTATTTCGAATGCAAAGACGGTTTCATTTTCTGTACAACTCCTCAAATCCACTATATAACCGGTTGCCAGGTCATTTTTTTGAAATGTCCGTTGAACTAAATTGATGAGTGTATCTGAAATGAATGTAAATTTATTTTGAAAGGAGACCTGGTAGGTATGTTCATTTAATTTTTTAACCGGCAGCACCCTGGAGGAAGAATCTCCGGCTGAAAGCAACAACTGGTGTCCTAAATCCCGTAATACAACCTCTATATGTTTCTCCGGGAACTCCTTCTTTTTACTGATAAATGCTACCCCGGAAATCAACGATGCAATTATCAGGATTGAAGATCCGAACAGAATAAATCGCT
>LNFJ01000009.1 GCA_001464625.1 Bacteroidia bacterium Ga0077558
AACAATTTTAATTCTGTATTCAGATTTAATAATGCAGGCAGGTATTCATATTCTATGGCATGCTTCCAGGATAATGGAATAGCTGTATTATTAATGTCTTGTGATGTTAATCCAAAATGAACCCATTCTTTTGCGGCTGCACCGCCAACTTTCTCTAATTCATTTTTTAAAAAATATTCAACTGCTTTTACATCATGGTTGGTCGTGAATTCAATTTGCTTTATTTCCTGTGCATCCTCAGGGCCAAAATCTTCGGCTAATTTTTGCAAATGCTTTGAAGCTTTGCCCGGCAGCTTAAAAAATTTCTTACGTTCCAGGAACAACAGGTATTCTACTTCTACCAACACCCTGTATTTTATCAATCCATATTCAGAAAAATATTCATCCAGGTGCTGTACCTGCTTGCGGTAGCGGCCATCAACCGGTGAAATAGAGGTAAGTGCTGTTAGTTCCATGAGTTGTTGTTGATTTTTTGTTCCCGGCCTTCGCTATTGCTATGGCTGACAGGTTTGTTCCTGTATCTTTGCCCGGCAAAAATAACTGAATTGGGCAAGATTAAAGTTGGTATAGTTAATTACCTGAACACAAAACCATTACTCTATGGACTGGAAAGAGAGCCAATAAAGAGTCAGATTGAACTGATTGGTGATTACCCGGCCCGGGTGGGACAACTCCTACTTAATGATGAAATTGATGTGGGACTTGTGCCTGTTGCTCTTCTTTCCCATTTTTCGGAATATCATATTGTAGGCAACTACTGTATAGGTACAGAAGGAGAAATTGCATCCGTGGCACTCTTTAGTGAAGTGCCAATGAATGAAATAAAAAAAGTATATCTCGATTACCAGAGCCGCACATCTGTTGCTTTATTAAGATACCTTATGAAAGAGTATTGGGGTATCAATCCGGAAATTATTGAAGCCACCAATGAAGATTATCGCAAAGAAATAAAAGGCACAACAGCCGGATTAGTAATTGGAGACAGGGCATTTGAACAGCGTAAGATCTCCACTTTTATTTATGATCTTGGTTCGGAGTGGCGGGCAATAACGGGGCTTCCATTTGTTTTTGCAGCATGGGTAAGTAAAAAGCCACTTCCCGGAAAATTTATTCAGGAGTTTGATGAATCAATTGCTGTTGGTCTTAACCATATTGATGAAATTGTTGATGCTATTTCATTTGAGCTGTATGACCTTCGTAAGTATTATCGCATGCATCTGAGTTATACATTGGACGAAAGGAAAAAAGAGGGGATGAATCTTTTTTTAAAACACATAGAACTTGGCAGCTAAAAACACATGTATTAGCCTCTAAAACAAAATATATTTAGCTGTATATCATAGGGGATTTCTGGATTTTTATTTTTTGTAAAAGGGCTTTTATATACAGGAGCAGCTTCCTTTATATAATATTGAAAACCTCTTGAAGAAATAATTGAAAACAGTTTTGTAAGCTCTTTGTGTTGATTGAAAAGTCCATGATATTCTATAAATAAATTCTCTACGAAATCAAGTTTTTCTTCGAGATCGCATAAGACAGCGAATTCAGCACCTTCAATATCAATTTTTAAAAAATCAACTTTTCTGTCTATGTGGTCTTTAAGTCTTATTGCTTTCACTTTATTTGTACTTGCTGAGCCGCTTGTTTCAATCTTGCTCGACATTGAAGCATCACTTGAAAAATCCAGTGTAGTGTTTTCAACCCAAACAGCTTCTTTTTTTGCGACTACATTTGAATAGCCAAAAGAGCTTATGTTTTTCGAAAGGAGCTCGTAGTTTTTTTCATCCGGTTCAAAAGCGATGATATTAGCTTCCGGGTATTTTTCTTTCATGTAAATTACACTCAAGCCAATATTAGCACCACAGTCAATAATGTATGGCTGTTTCTGTAATGGTTGCTCGTAAATTTTTTCTATGAAAATCTCCTTAAATCCATGTAAAAGTTCGGTAGCACTATAGAAGTAAATATATTTGCCGTTTAAATTGTGTTTGCGAAGTTTTCCAGCGGGTAGATGCTTGTAATATTTCAGCTTTAGCCAATTCAAATTGACTTCTTTGTAGGGATTACTAAAAAGCGAATTAATTTTTTTTTGGAAGCCTAGCCAGGAATTTTTTATAAGGGAACTGTTTTGCATCTTTGATTCAGAGTTTATCTACTATTTACCGGATAGTTTGTTATAATTATGATTTCAATTGTTATTTGCTCAATCAACCAGCATTTTCTTTCACAGGTAAAAGAAAATATTTCTTCTACCATCGGGGTTGAATATGAGTTGCTCATTTGGGATAATCTTCAGGATAGCAAAGGTATCTGCGAAGTATACAATACAATGGCTAAACAGGCCCGGTTCGAATATATTTGTTTTCTCCATGAAGATATATTGTTTGAAACAATGAATTGGGGCCACAAAATAAGCTCAATTTTCTTAAATCAGCCTGATATTGGAGTAATTGGTGTGGCAGGGAGTAAATACAAGTCTGGCTATCTTTCTGGTTGGTATAGTGGTGTAAAAGAGTTGGATTGTGCCAATATTGTTCATCGGTATAGTTGGGGTGATGAACATGTGCTGTTAAACCCTTGCCCTGACAGTGATTTAGAAGAAGTAGTTTGTATTGACGGTGTTTTTATATGCTGTAGGAAAAAGATATGGGAACAAGTAGGGTTTGATCAGGAGCATCTTAACGGATTCCATTTTTATGATATTGATTTTAGTACAAAGGCGGCTTCGCTTTGTAAGGTAGCAGTAAGCTTTGATGTTTTAATTACGCATATAACAAAAGGGGGTGATTTTGGAGATAGCTGGGTTAAAATAGCAATGGATTATCACAAATTGCAAGAAAAGAAATTGCCTGTTTATATAAATGGTCAGGCTAGCTTGGGAGTCGATAAGCAAATAATTAAATCATGGCTCGATGTTTTGAAAAATTATCGAATTAGCTGGGGCAATAAATTTAAATGGTTATTTATTCAGAAATTATTTTTAAAACCAAGACTATATTATTCTATACTAAAATTCCTTTTATATAAACCATTAGGGTTACGATATATTCATAAATCAGTTAAGCAGAAATGAGCAATGTTTTCATATCAATTTGCATTCCAGCCTACAAACGGATTGAATTTTTGGAGCGGTTGCTGGATTCGATTGCTATACAGAGTTACAGAGATTTTGAAGTAGTAATTAGTGATGACAGCCCTTCCAATGATGTTAGTGATCTGTGTGAAAAGTATAAAGGGTCTTTTCAATTAAACTATCATAAAAATAGCTCTGCACTTGGTACACCAGAGAACTGGAATGAGGCAATACGCCGTGCAAATGGTAAATGGATAAAACTGATGCATGATGATGATTGGTTTTCTACTTCAGAAAGTTTAAATAAGTTTGCTGCTGCAGCTATGCAAAACAAAGCAAATTTTATTTTTAGTGGCTATACAAATGTTGAACTGAATTCAAACAAACAGAACGCCTATTTAATGGGCTGGTTTGAGAGGTATCTTTTTAAAAAAAGCCCAGTTAATCTTTTAAAGAAAAATTTTATTGGGCATCCAAGTACTACGTTGAT
>LNFJ01000010.1 GCA_001464625.1 Bacteroidia bacterium Ga0077558
AAAATAAACTGTATGTTTTTATTATTGCTCCAATAATTGAACATTGCCTGGAGCTTGGCCTCTTCGCTGATGATTACTTTATCATTAATTTTTACTTCTTTTTCTTTCTTTTTAAAAAGTCCGAACATAAATAAATCTTATAGCACAAATTTAAGCAGAAAGAGGCTGCATTACTGCAACCTCTTTACAATTGAAATGAACCGTCCCAATAAGTATGTTTAATTCATTGCAGTTTCTTTCGCCAATTTGGTTCCTGTATAGGTCCAGGCTTTAGGCTCTTCAGACTTCTTCACTTTTGTTTTTGTCTTTGTTTTACCATCTTTTACTTTCACTTCTGTTTGTGAATTAGCTGCTGCTTCATCTACTGTTCCTATAACAGGAGCTGCAAAAACATTGGCGGGATTCTCTGCATTAAAAGGCTTTCCAATTACAATGTTAAGTGTGTTTGATTCTTTATCAAAGATCAAAGTTCCCTCTGCTACATCTTTACCCTCTGCTGTTTTCTGAGCAGGAATTTTATAGGTAGCAGGTGATTTTCTCAACATGGCTTTAACTCTTCCCTGTGGCAAACCGTCAATCCATACAACTCCTTTACTTGTTTCATCCAGACTAACACTAAGTGCCGTTACATCAGTATTCACAGTTGATTCATATTTGCCGATTGCAGGGTAAATATCTTCCGTTGTTAATGGTGCACGGGCAGGAATCATTTTATCCTTATACTTTGCAGTAATGGAGTCAACAGTAGGGTTATTTTTAGCATCCCATGTTTGTGCATTTGCTGAGATAGTAAGCATGCATAAAGCAATGCCACCCATTAATCCAATGGTCTTTTTCATCTTCAAAATATTGTGCCAGAAATTTTTTTTGTGGATAAGTAAAAAAAAGAGTTGCATAGGGATTTTGGAAATCAGTGTTAAAATCCACCCAACAATTTCATTCTTAGGTTGTTCTTATTTGTATCAGGAACTATATTTTCAAAATCGGCGAAGTAGTATCTTCGTCATTCAAATGGCAAAAAGCAAAAGCATCGGTAAAGATATTTCAGTGGAAGCCAAAGAATCAATTGAGGTGTTTGGAGCAAGAGTTCACAACCTAAAGAATATTGATATTTCGATTCCCAAAAATCAATTAGTGGTTATAACAGGTATTAGCGGTAGCGGCAAATCATCGCTGGCATTCGATACTATTTATGCGGAGGGGCAGCGACGGTATATGGAAACCTTTGGCGCCTATGCCCGCCAGTTTATCGGTGATATGGAACGTCCCGATGTAGATAAGATCACCGGGCTTTCACCAGTAATTTCTATTGAGCAAAAAACGACAAATAAAAATCCCCGTTCAACGGTAGGCACCGTTACTGAGATCTATGATTTTCTACGCTTATTATTTGCCAGAATTGGACAAGCCTATTCTTACAACACCGGCAAACCTATGGTAAAATGGAGTGAAGAGGAAATTGTAGAAAATATTTTTACGAAGTATAAAGGAAAGAAGATTGCACTCTTGGCCCCATTGGTTCGGGGCCGTAAAGGGCATTACCGGGAATTGTTTGAAGATGTAAGAAAGAAAGGGTATCTGAAAGTAAGAATCGATGGCGAGGTAAAAGATATTCAACCAAAGATGCAGGTCGACCGCTATGTGATACATGATATAGAGTTAGTGGTAGATAGATTACAGGTAACAGATGATCTGAAAGCAAG